>JBFHGY010000097.1:0-8234 GCA_041582905.1 Crocinitomicaceae bacterium
GCTTTCGACATGCAAGACCGTCACGATAACATCATGTCATCGCCTGGTGGAAGCGTTTGGGTGTTGGACAGCCTCAATGAAGGACGCATCTTTTCTGGTCGATTAACCTACGATAAAGGAGCAGCCATTGTGCACACCTTCCGATTCATTTTGGATGATGACGCTGCTTTCTTTAGCGCATTGCAAAACCTTCAAGTGAATTTTGCGGATAGCACCATGATTGGATTGGACGTAAAAGATGAATTCGAAGCGAGCTCTGGATTGGACTTAACTGATGCCTTTCAAGAATGGTATTTTGGAGAAGGATTCCCAACCTACTCTGCTCGCTGGAACACCGTCGGAAGCGATTTGGTTTTAGAAGTCTCTCATACCACATCCAGTTCTACTCCCACTTTTACCAATCCCCTGGAGATTCGTTTTTCCAGAACGGTTGGACCGGATACGACCATTCGCGTGGACATCGCATCAAACTTGGAGCAATACCTCATTCCGAATCTAGGAAACGCCAATACCTTGGTAAGTATCGATCCAAACAACTGGATCATCAATGATATTGGAACTACTGTAAAAGACCCCAATTTCACTTTAGCGATCAATGATTTGGAAGTAACCAATGATTACCTCATTTCTCCCAATCCTTCACATGGAAATTATTTGATTGAAACGGAAATGAATGGTCAACATGCCTACTCAGTTTTTGATACGCGTGGCCGCTTAATCGAAAGTGGATCGTTTGAAGATACTGTTGAGTTAGACCTTGTCCAACAACAAAATGGAAACTACATTCTCCAATTGACAAATGATAGCGAAGAAAAACGCGTGAAGATTTTAGTGAAAAACTAATTTTCGCATCAAGAATATATCGACTTCTCAACGATCAAGTTGCTGAAGTCGGTGTTATTTAAAATGATATCGGCAATCTTCTTCGGAGTATTTTCCTGAATGTATCGTTTCGATGAAGCATGATACCGTTGCATGAATTTTTCTTTCGCGGCATCGAATCCTCCGAGAGACTGTGCATCACGTTTGGCTCCGCGTTCCAGAGCTGTTTCGAAATCTGTTGAAAGGTATATTTTCAAATCCCAGTGATTACGATAGGTAGGTTTAAATAAATAGGAACCGTCAGTGACCAAAATGGTGTTGTTTGGAATTTGAATTGGATCTAGGTCAAGATATTCATCAGTTTCAAGATCGTGAGTGGCAGAAGTAATGGTTGGGATTTCTTTTTGAGAAGCCAACAAAACCTTTTCAACGAAACCCTTTTCATCATAGCTATCTTCGTAGTAACCGATCGCAGAATCCCGTCCATGACGATATCTTCTTTCCTTGTTAAAATGAAATCCATCAATAGAAACATGTAGAGCAGATTCTCCTACAGAATTAAAATAATCCACCAAGTGTTCAGCAAAGGTCGTTTTGCCAGTGCCTTCAATTCCATTAATTGCTATTCGCAACGGTTTGGTTTTTCTATTTACTTGAATCGCTCGATGGATCAACTGGAAACTTTCTAATGGCGTCATAAAACGAGTAAATTTTATTGAGTCTTCACTTTGTACACGTGCACTTTGCTTTCCCGCATTCCGAGCAAACCACAAAAATGTTCTCCGTTAATTTAGGAGAAACCACACTCGTTCGATTACCGTATGTAAGCGTCGTTAAGCCATCAAACGCTTCGCGATGCTCTATCGTTACATCTTGATTAATTTTTAGTTCTATGCGATCCATGTATTGCAATACCTCCGTTTGATCGCGAACAGCACTAATGCGATGACGCTTTCCGATTTCAATTTCCGAGAGCGTTTTTCGAAACGGAAGCAATATTTCTCCTTTCTTGTTGGGAATCGCATCACCATGCGGATCGAATTCAGGAAAATCAAGAAATTCGTCCAAACGGTTGATCAATTTTTCGGAGTGTATGTGTTCCAATTCCTCCGCGAGTTCGTGCACCTCATCCCAAGAAAAACCCAACTTACTGGATAGAAAAGTTTCCCACAAACGATGTCTGCGAATCACCATCATTCCCTTTAATCGCCCTTCAGAAGTGAGTGATACTTTTCCGTATTTCTCATAATTCACTAACGATTTATCTCGCAGTTTGCGAACCATATCACTTACCGTTGCTGGTTTTACGTCGAGACAGGTTGCTAACCGATTGACTCCGACCTCCTCCGAGTCAGCATCAAAAACTGTCAATTCCACCAAGGCTTTCAGGTAATTTTCTTCTGTGAATGATAACATAGAACAAATCTACCAAATATTAGCAAACAAAAATTGTTAGATTAATCTAACTTTTATAGTTTTGCATCACGAATTACAATTATGAGATATTTCATTATTTTACTTTTGATCTGGTTTTCTTCACCATTATACGGGCAGTACAACCTTCAAATCACCCTCATTTCCAAAGCAGACGGCGCACCTATTCCCTATGGGAAGGCGATGATTCGTCAAGCTCAACGCTACGTGGTGGTGGATATTGACGGAACAGCTACACTTATCGATGTGCCTGAAGGAACGCATTTACTCGAAGTAATAGCACCAGGCTTCAATGATCATTCGAAAGAGATCACTGTATCAAAAGATGAGCAGTTGACCATCCAACTTACCCCAACCGTGCAATCGATCGATGAAATTGTGATTTCGGGAACGATGAAAGAAGTATCCAAAACTGCGAGCACGGTGAACGTTGAAGTGTATTCGCCCGAATTCTTCAAAAAAAATCCAACGCCTTCTGTATACGATGCACTGCAAAACATCAACGGAGTGCGCCCGCAATTGAACTGTAATATTTGCAATACGGGTGATATTCACATTAACGGTTTGGAAGGGCCGTATACCATGTTTCTCATTGATGGAATGCCCATCGTGAGTAGTTTATCAAGCGTTTATGGATTGTCTGGCATCCCGAATGCGCTGGTTGAACGAATGGAAGTCATTAAAGGTCCTGCATCTACCTTGTATGGAAGTGAAGCGATTGGAGGTGTCATCAATATCATCACGAAAAAGACCAATAATGCGCCCGCTTTTTCTGCCGATGTTTTTACCACGAGCTGGCTGGAAACCAATGCCGATTTAGGATTTAAATTTGGTATTGGTGAACGTCCGAGGGAAAGAAGTGCGCTAAGCACACACATTCCGAAGCGTCCCGTTTGGGAAGTACTGACAGGCATCAATTATTACAATTACGACACGCCACTCGACCAAAACAATGATGGATTTACGGACGTGACTCTCCAACATCGTATTTCCCTCTTTCAAAAGTGGAAATTCAACGCAAAAAGGCACCGAAAACAAGCTTCTATTGCTGGGCGTTACTTCTACGAAGACCGATGGGGCGGACAAATGGATTGGAATTCAAGTTTTCGAGGAGGAGATAGTTTATACGGAGAAAGTATTTACACTTCGCGATGGGAATTACTCGGGCTTTATCAACTTCCTGTAGAGGAACGCATCTTTATCACTGGGTCACTCAATCGACATCAGCAGAATAGTTTCTATGGAAATGTGCCTTACATGGCGGATCAAATTACTGGCTTCACCCAAATCTATTGGGACAAGCGCATTGAAAAGCATGATTTTATTCTGGGTTCAGCCGTGCGTTACGTCAACTACGACGACAATACACCTGCAACCGCTACCAACGACAGTTTGAATCCACAAAACATGCGCGACATTCAATGGATTCCGGGAATCTATGCGCAAGATGAAATCAAGTTTAACAAACACCATAAATTGTTGATCGGCTCCCGATTGGATTATCATTCCGTTCATGGAATCATTTTTACTCCGAGAATTGGCTATAAATGGATGAGCGAAAACTTGCATATTCTTCGTTTGAATGCAGGAACGGGGTATCGAGTGGTGAACATCTTTACGGAAGATCACGCAGCGTTAACTGGAGCGAGAGAAGTCGTGATTGAAGACAATATCTCTCCGGAGGAATCGTATAATGTCAACCTAAATTATTCCAAAACGTTTATCACTAAAAAGGATCGACAAATTGGAATTGACCTTTCCGCATTTTACACGTATTTCACCAATCGAATTATAGCCGATTACGACAGCGATCCCAATGAAATTCGTTACGCCAATCTAGATGGACATGCCATTAGTCAGGGAATTAGTGCCAATTTCCATTTAAAATTACGTCCAGAGCTTTCTATTCGAGGTGGGGCAACCTTGATGGACATTTATTCCGTATCGAACGGTCAGAAAATCGATCAAATTCTAACAGAGAATTTTACGGGTACGTGGACAGTTTCATACGAAATCCCGAGAACCGCTTTTTCCATTGACTATACGGGAAACCTATACAGTCCGATGCGTTTGCCTTTGTTAAACGAGCTTGATCCACGTCCTGAGTACTCACCATGGTGGAGCATTCAAAACATCCAGGTTAGCTACGACGGATTTGATAATTGGGAAATCTATGGAGGTGTGAAAAACTTATTGAATTGGACACCCAATCGCGACACACCCTTCATGATCGCCCGAGCAAACGATCCATTCGACAAAGAAGTAACATTCGATGCGAGTGGAAATGCGGTTGCAACTCCGAATAATCCGTATGCATTGACATTTGACCCTTCGTACGTATATGGTCCCAATCAGGGAATTCGAGGATTTTTGGGTGTGAGGTACAGGATTAAGTAGATCCAAGCATAGCGACTATGCTACTTTTTCTTTCCTTCCTCATCAAACTTGGCTTTCATCGTTGGATTGCCGTATGTTAATCTTTTTATAGTCAAGCCCTCAGCTTTTTGATTTGCCAGTCGAAGTTGATTTTCACTCGTTGTTAATTCTTGCTTCACTTTCTGCATTCTTGCAATGGACTTATCAATTTCTGCTATGGCCTTTTCAAAATGATTGGATGCCGACAAATAGTTTTTGGCAAACCCTTCTCTGAATTTGGTGATTTTATCTTCAAAATTTGTGATATCAATATTTTGATTCTTCATCAAATTAAGTTCCTGCTTATATTTCAGTGTATTCATCGCTGCATTTCTAAGCAGTGTAATGATTGGAATAAAAAACTGAGGACGAATCACGTACATTTTCTCAAACCGATGAGAAACGTCCACAATTCCATTATTGTAAAAATCGTTTTCCGACTCCAGAAGAGACACCATAACCGCGTATTCGCACTTTTTATTCGTTCGATCCTTATCTAGCTTCGCAAAAAAATCTTCATTCTTCTTTTTTGTAGAAGTCTGATCATTTTCATTCTTCATTTCAAACATGATAGAAATAATTTCGTTGCCTTCGTCATCATTCTCTCGGTATATGAAGTCTCCTTTTGTTCCTCCACTCGTATCATTATCTTTTTCAAAGTAGGCATTTTGAAATGCCGTTGGTCGCAGTTTATTGAATTCAATTTCACAATGTTGCTCCAAGGTTTCCCCTACCATTTTCGTTGAAAGTTTCTGTTTAAAGTCCTTCAGACGCGCAATTTCATCGTCCTTCATTTTTAACGCTTCCTCTTTGACCATTAACTTATTGCTAAACTTCTCCTGGAGGGATTTTTCGAGAAGCTCTTTTTCTGTATCCTTGATTTTTAGATCATTTTGTAAGCGATCTCTCTCCTTTTCCACCTCTCTAACGGCTTCCGAAACGGCCAATTTCCGACTCGTTTCAGCATGTTGAATTTGAGCTTTCATCTCCAAAATTTCCGCCATTTTTTCAGCGAGTCTTTCGCCCAATTCTTTTTCATTCTTAGCCTTCAACTCAGTCAGTAACCTATCCTTATTGGCTAACTCTTCCTGTAATGAATTTCGAATGTTAGCTTCAGCCAATTTAACGGCGCTTTCCTTTTCCTTATCAGCCAGAATTAACCTTTTATTCAATTCTTCCTCAAATTGATGATCTTTTACTTGTTTCAGTATATCGGCATATCCAGATTCATCTACTTTAAAAGCTTTCTGGCAATTTGGACAAATTATTTCGTTCATAACTCAGGTTTTGTAGTGCTTAAAGCACAATATTTAACTCTACAATAAATGTAATTTTCACTCGATTCGATAACAAGGCGTATTTCTACCCAAATTCTGTTCGGAAAACCGAAAAGAAAAGACAGCTAGGTATGTAAAAGAGTATTCATTCACTCCTATTGTTTTCCACTCTCAAATATCAACTTTTTGTACTTCACCACCGCCTGATCTCTCGAACAAGCGTTGAAGTGCCACCATTCACTCGGAATATTTCGAAAACCCTCTGAACGCATTACCTCGCGCAGCAACTTTCGATTTTCATGTTGTTCCTTCGTGAGTTCTCCGGACGCAAGAAATTTCCATTCTTTACTCGGAAAGGCAATGTCTCGGAAATCATCATATCCGGCTCCCATATCTAGTGGATTTCCATTTTCATCACAAATAGTAAGATCAACAGCTGCACCAAAATTGTGTACACTTCCGTAGGAAGGATTCGATACAAACTTCCCTCTGTTTAACGGAGGAATTGAATCCAATGCATTCCACATTTCGCGCTGTACCTCTAGAGGACGCACACCATCATAAATAAGCAAAGAATACGTGGGATGAATGGACTTCAAATAGCTCTGACATTTCGAAAGCCGTTCCGCCACATCTGCTTGCAAGTACAAGGCGTTGAGAGTATCGTACAACACGTGCCCCATGAAATTATTGTCGGTAGCGTACCTCAAATCCACACGAATTGACGAATCTATCGAGTTTATATTCACCAAATCGAATGTACCGAGATAGACATCTGTCAACGAATCTTGTCGCGCCTGATTAATCGAATCTTGAATCAACTGAGGATCTCTTTGAACAATCACTTCCTCTACCTTATCTTTCACAGGAGCAGGCGCTTCTGAGCAAGCTACAGCAAAGAGCAAAACAGAAATGACAACAACAAGCTTTTTAGCATTCATGGAATCAAATTAACAAAAAGTAAATGGAATTCGGTGAAGTACAACTTTCTCCTTAAATTCGCCGCAAAATTAATTGTTATGCCAACTATCTCTCGCAAGGCAGTCACAATGCCTGAGTCGCCTATTCGTAAATTGGTCCCTTACGCTGAAAAAGCGAAGGCACGAGGAAAAAATGTTTTTCATTTGAACATTGGTCAGCCTGATATTGAAACGCCACAAGTTGCGTTAGATGCCATTCGAAACATTGACCGATCGGTAATCGAATACAGTCACTCAGCAGGGTTTCAATCGTACAGAGATAATTTGGCAGCGTATTACCAAAATGTAGGAATCGACGTTTCTTCTGAGGACATCATGATTACCACGGGGGGATCTGAAGCTTTAAGTTTTGGTTTCATGTCGACATGTAACCCAGACGATGAAGTGATTATTCCAGAGCCATTTTACGCGAACTACAATGGATTTGCGGTAGCAGCTGGGTTGAACGTTGTTCCAGTAACAGCGAATATCAACGACGGATTTGCTTTGCCTCCAGTGGAAGAATTCGAAAAGAAAATCACATCAAAAACCAAAGCGATTGTGATTTGTAATCCAGGGAATCCAACAGGATACTTGTATTCGAAAGAAGAATTAGAAAAACTTCGTGATATCGTTAAAAAACATGATTTGTTCTTGTTTGCAGACGAAGTATACCGTGAGTTCTGTTATGACGGAGCCACTCCTTTTTCTGTAATGAACTTGGAAGGAATCGAGAACAATGTGATCATGATCGACTCTGTTTCGAAGCGTTACTCCATGTGTGGAGCGCGTATTGGAGCCATTGTTTCGAAAAACAAGGAAGTGATGGCCTCAGCTTTGAAATTCGGTCAGGCGCGTTTGTCTCCTCCAACGGTAGATCAAATTGCAGCAGAAGCAGCCTTAAAAACACCTCAGTCTTACTTTGACAATGTAGTTGCTGAATATGTAGAACGTCGCGACATTATGGTAGATGGATTAAACGCCATTGATGGTGTATTTTGTCCAAAACCAAGCGGTGCGTTTTACTGCGTAGCACAATTCCCTGTTGATAGCGCAGAGCGTTTCTGTCAGTGGTTGCTAGAAAGCTTCGAGTATGAAGGAGCAACGGTAATGATGGCGCCAGCAAGTGGATTCTACTCGACTGAAGGTTACGGAACACAAGAAGCACGAATCGCTTATGTATTGAACAAAGAATCGCTGAAGAAAGCGGTAAAATGTTTGGAAGAAGCGTTGAAGGTGTATCCAGGTAGGACTTTTTGTTAGGTCGAATGTTCGATCGTCTGATTTTCGGAATTAAAGTGTGGGGAGTGAGGACGTTCATTTCGAC
>JBFHGY010000098.1:0-8217 GCA_041582905.1 Crocinitomicaceae bacterium
AAGCTACTTCCCCCTTGTTGAAATTGGTTTACACTATTGACAGATTCCTGAACAGCACAGGGCGCAACATTAGGGGATGCTTCTACCTCCGGAGTTGATGGGGAAATTGTTTCATCTTTCTTGCATGAGAGTGCGAGAAAAGGGAAGACTAAAATCGAAAAAAAGAATGAGTTAATAGTTAGTTTCATGTAAACAAGTACTGATCAATTAATTCAAAGATACAGAATTAGACATGATCAGGGGTAAGTAGATATTGAGGAAATAGACTAGAAATTGCATTGTCGAATGAAGCTATTGGAAAGCACGTTTAATCCTCTAGATTATGGATTAGCGCAGGGAGCGGATGTTCGAGATAATACCTATTTTTGGGTAAAGTCTAGAATATGCCCAAGTTTTTATTGACCACGTTTTTTATCATCTTAGCCCACTTTTCTTTTGCTCAAGAGAATCTGTATGAGGTTCAACTAAATGAAAAAATAGACTCTTCAACTGTGATTGTTTTTGGGAAAGTAGTTAATACGTTTTCTCATTGGGATAGCAGCGGAGAGATGATTTACACCACCAACTCCATCGAGATTTTCTCTATTTACAAGGGACAGGTTCATTCGGACACTATCCTAGTAGAAACTGTTGGTGGACGCGTGGGTAATACGATGATTACTACTTCAGCTCTTCTTGAGTTGGAAGTGAATGATCTCGGAGTATTCTTTTTAACTCAGAAATCAAATGGAAGTTATGACGTTTATTCATCAAAGCAGGGTTTTTTAAAACCAGATTATGCTGGACAGAAGTTGATATGTCCCTTCTATTCTGAGAGCTTGCATTCTACCATTTCTATCATCAAGTCACATTCAGGGATGAAGGAAAAAGTCGTCAAGCCTTTTCCTATTTCTGTGGGCTCTCCTAAATCGTCAACTTCTGGGGTTTGTATATCTCCCGGGACAATTTCAGCTGGCACTAATAGTGTTTTATCGATAAGCGGATCTGGTTTTGGAACATCTGGTCCTTCAGCAAGTAATAAAGTACTTTTCCCAAGTGCAGACGATGGTGGTAGTCCAGTATATTTTGAAGCTCCTTTATGGACGTATCAGTTGTGGTCAGATACGCTAATCGAATTAATTGTTCCAACGGAAGCAGGAACAGGTAATGTTCGTGTCGAAGTTTCTGGATCGACCTATCAGTCGGACTCCATACTTACAATTCCATACTCAATCTCAAACAATGGGAATGGGAACATTCGAAGAATGATCGGGCAAAATGCGACTAATGGGCAAACTTGGACATTTGGGAATAACATGAATAGTAGTATGCCCAACGGTATTGGTGATATCCCTTTTGAGAAAGCACTTGATACGTGGAAATGTGCCACTGGAGTAAACTGGACAGTTGCTTCAACATCTGTTCCTCTTACTGATGCAAATGCAAATGACGGTATTAATCTAGTTGCTCTAAATATGTTTTTGCCGAATGGAGTCTTAGGTGTTTGTTACACCTATTCCAATACCTGTAATGGAACGGATTGGTACATTACAGGACAAGATATTCTTTTTGACTTTTTTACGATTTGGTACGTTTATAGTTCTCCTCCACCAGCCCCGAATACGGTCGATCTTGAGTCTGTAGCATTGCACGAATTAGGTCATGCACATGTTCTTGCGCATGTAGTTGACACTTATGATGCGATGCACTATGCGACTGGTCCTGGAATTATGAGAAGGACGTTGAATGCTTCTAACATAATCGCTGGGAACTATGTTATGAACTTAAGTGAGAATCAACCCGTTTGTAGTCAAACAGCTGTCACAGAGGTGTTCCCGACCGGGTGCTCGGAACCAAGTCTTACCGATATTGGGATAATCAACATAACAGAGATTCCTGATGATTCTACATGCTTCGGACTTTTACCGGTTCACCTTTCTTTTGGAAACTGGGGAATAGATACCGTCTCTCAAATTGAATGGAAAGTTAGAATTAACGGTAATGTGGCAGCAACTTCAACTTGGATAGGTACATTGGCCTCGAATGAAGAGGTGTTTGATTATTATATAGGTGATTTTGACTTCCAAGACAGTTCTTATTTCCTTGAAATTTGGGCGGAAACAGTTGATGGCACTTCGGAGATAGATCATTCGAATGATTCCATTTCCTTTGATTTTCATCCCACATCCTGCAGCCCAGATGACGCTTCCGTTCGTATCATGTCTTCTCTAGATTCTACTGTATGCTTGTATTCTGCTGATATTCTTGGGACATTAATCAACCCAGGTGAGAATATATTAAATTCATGCCGAATCTATGTGGAAGCGAATGGGGTTTTGGTGGACAGTACGGATTGGACAGGTTCCATTTTACCTGGGGATTCAGTGCAGAACATTGTAGTTTCTAATTACACATTTTCACAGGATGAGAATGTATTTGTTATATGGTCTGGACTTCCGAACGGAGTTTCCGATACGTATCCTGCGAACGATACTTCGTCGATTTATTACTTTAATAAGCTTCCAATGCAAGGAACGTATACAATAGGGGGTGTTTCTCCAGATATACCAACTATTTCTGAAGCGTTTTATCGACTCAATCAATATGGAATTTGTGGAGATGTAACTCTCAATATAAGAGATGGCATCTATCTAGAACGTCTCCAGTTAGATAGTATAGCATCAAGCTCTCCGAATTATCATGTTACCATTCAGTCGGAAAGCTTGGATGCAAACCTAGTCTCTATAAAGAATACTGATGTCTTACCACAGGAACCAGGCCTTTCACTAAGTAACACGGATAACGTAACTATTCGGCACATTCGATTCGTTACTAATGATCCAATGCCTCAGATCCAAACTTCAATCGAAGTCAAGAATGGTTCCAAGAATATTAATATTACAGATAATTTATTCATTCTTGATACGATAGCTCCTAATTACGTTGCTCCATGTATAGATTTAGAGCCACTAAATCAGCAATCTCAGGCACTACAGAACATTAGCATCGCTCGAAATCGATTTGAAAATTATCGAAGATGCATCGAGGGCACCACAAGCTCATTCAATACAGGGTATGCAGAAGGTCTATTTATTCAAGAAAATGAGTTCATTGGACATAGAAATGAAGTTGTCGATCTTGAACATTTCGGTAAAATATATATAACCGAAAATCACTCAATAAGTAATAGTGAATTTGGACCTCCTTATTCTGGTGGGATTCATGTTGAACAATGGGTAGATACAGTTGTTATTTCTGGGAATTATATTGTTGATAGTGTTGCATCAACAGCTTTAAAAGTTCAATATTTTCAGGGTGCTCCGGCGAGTTCTGTACTTAGAGTATTCAATAATTCGATAATACATACTCGTAACAATGGTGGGAATTCCCCAAGACCAACTGTGGTTATCTCAGGAGCACCAAATTTTGATTTCAATCACAATACCGTTTATTCCTATTATCCATCCACATATCTTTACGATGATCCAGTTTTGGAACTGTCACAACCTAGTCCGATTAGTGGTAACGTCATGAATAATATCATAGTCGGGAAAGGTGATGTCAATCAGGTTATTAATTCGACTATTCCTTATAATTCAGTGAACAATGTTCTTTGGCATGATGGTGGGACATATCCCATTGAGCCTGATTTTGCAAGTCCTTTGTATTTGGTGCCGATGAACTCCTTCGAATTAGATAACATGGGAACTCCTGTAAGTTATATTTCGACTGACATTGAAGGATCTCAACGCTCAATGACAACGCCAGATGTTGGAGCCTACGAATTTCATCCCTTCGATTATGATATTGAAATAGACCAAACCCTCCTGTTTGAGGACACCCTGATATGTCCGAATGACAGTGTTGAAATGATTTTCAAAATTACGAATAATGGTCTACAACAAATTGACAGCTTTTATGTGTATTGGGCAGTTGCCAATGGAGCATACGACACAGCATTGATTTACCAAACTATTTTACCGCAGCAATCGGAGGTGATTAACCTCGGGTATCAAACATTCCCAAACGCTTACACAACTATTGATGTAACTTGCGATTTGCCCAGTGGTTTGTTTGATTCTCTTCAGTACAATAACTCGCATACGTTTGTTTTCTACACGAAATTATTTGGGTCTTATACCGTTGGAGACTCCTCCGCAGACATTCCTACAATGGAAGACGTCATGATTGCATTGGACAAAGGGCTGTGTGGGCCGGTAGTATTCAATTTATTAGACGGTATTTATAATCCTTTAGGAACATTAGATTTTGTACCTAATAGTAGCTCTGTGAACACAGTAACATTTCAATCTTTAGCACAAGATACTGGCGCCGTGTACATTGTTGGACTTCCATCAGAAGGTGTGATGCGAGTATTAGGTATGAAATACGTAAATTTCAAAAATATCACTTTCCAGGAATATGTTGTTTTGGATTCGGTGGGGGTAGTAACATTCGATTCTTGCAGATTCATTTCGAGTGGATTTGTGCATGGAAACCAGTTTTCTTGGCCAACATCTGATATCGTAGATAGTGTGTTTATTATGAATTCACATTTGATTGACAGTGATATTCTATTTGATTATACGCCTGTTCATGTAACGAATGTGGGACTTATCAGTAATTTAATTGAGGGAGATTCTGAGATAATTTTTGATGCGTTCAACAATTCTACTAATCATTCTAATATCCTAATTACCGAAAATGTAATGGATGTCTCAGGACCCTATCTGAATGCTGCAGCTATATTTGTGGATGCCTACACAAACGTGGAAATAAGTAGGAACAGTATTACCTGTTCTGGAGCGAATGCAATCGAATTTAGGAAGTCTGACCAAAATTCTATTATCAAGAACAATATGATTAAATCTGTTAACGGTGGGTTACTTAGGTTAATTACTCCTCATCCTAAAGTAATTTCTAACAGTTTTTCTGGAGGTTTTATCTTCTACAACGGCAACGAATTCGTATTTAAAAATAACATCTTCCAAAAGACGGGCACTCCTTCTTATTGGTTCTTAGGTGGTTCGATCACAACAAGCTTGTTTTTTGATAATAATTTATATTACGGAAGTGACTTTTCAGTTTTTCATTATCAGGGATCAGGTGCTAATATTAGTACATCATACAATACTTGGAAAGGAGGGAATGGTAAAGATGCAAATTCTTTGGTTGGTGCTCCTGGATTTATTAGTGCATCTGATTTACATGTGAACTCTTCAATTGCTGACAGTTCAGGCGCTCCGCTTCCTGAAGTTCTCGTAGATTTTGATGGAGAGCCGAGAAATCCGTTGTTCCCAGATATAGGAGCTGATGAGTTTGACATGGATCTGACGACCATTTTTGATATTTCAGTTGATGAGATCAATCATCCGTCTATGGATAGTTGTTTTGTCGAAGATTCTATCATATTTACACTTGCGAATAATTATTCTGATACACTTTTCAATGCGCAAATTGAGTTAAGTTTGGATGGAAACCTTACAACTTATCCATGGTCTGGAGTATTAGCACCTGGTCAAAACGAACTCGTATTTCTTACTACAGCGGCGTTTACTCCTAGTGTATTATCTGCAATTACAGTAACAGTTATGGAACCTAATGGACTGACTGACTATTATCCAGATAATAATACTCTGAATTTAAGTTATTTGCCGTATAAAGGTGTTTACATAGATGATGTCTGCAATGGAGATACTATTTTGGCTGCGATTTCTACTGACCCAACTACGCAATACCTTTGGAATTCAGGAGAAACTACAAGTACTATTTCTATTGATTCAGTTACATTAAATTGGGTTCAAGGAATTAACAGCGCTGGATGTATTTCTTTTGATACAATTACTGTCACAGATGTATTTGTGCCTGCACCAATTAGCATTTACGCCAGCGATACCATTTTCTGTCCAGGTGACATGATAACAATTGGTGTTACCCCTGTTATTCCTGGTAGTAGTTATTCTTGGAGTAACTTCTCACTGGATGTTCATGCTTATAATACGAGTAGTCCAACTTTCGTTTCTTTATGGGTAACCGATTCAATTGGTTGTAAGGCATATTATTCTTTTCAACCTATTTGGGATACACTTCCAGATGCGTCGTTTAACGTTAACCTTGACACTTTATTTGCTGCAACGATAGATCCAGATTATACCTATACTTGGTACTTCAACGGACAACCAATAGTGGGAGCAAACGATACTTTCTATGTAATGACGCAGAACGGGACGTACAGTTTACTGGTGGAAGATTTATCTTGCTCAGAGTTTTCAACCGGTTATAACTTTAATTTTAATGAACTTTCTGTCCCCAGTGGAGTCTTTATTCTGCCAGAAATTTATCCTAACCCAGTAGCAAGAACGCTTTGGATTGAAAATGTAGAAGAAGAGTTTTCATTTCAAATCTTTGACTCTCAAGGTCGGATCGTTTCTGAGCGTGGCGGTGTAAAAATTCCTTCAATCGATTTGACGGGTATATCCTCGGGAAGTTATATTCTTTCAATTCAAACTCACAACGGAGAGTTTCATTTCCGATTCGTGAAAGCTTTAGAGTAAATCTTTTTTAATGTTTTAGATCGAAATAGCTTTTGGAATCCAACCGAAAAGGACTTAGTCGATACTAAAAAAGAACGCAAAAAGAACGCAAATTGAAAACAAAAAGGGTTTCAGAAATCTCTGAAACCCTTTATTTTTACGTTGTGAGCCCGCTAGGATTCGAACCTAGGACCGCCTCCTTAGAAGGGAGGTGCTCTATCCAGCTGAGCTACGAGCCCGAATTTGAATCAAACTAGCAAAAAAAAAGGGATGATTGCTCATCCCTCTTGTAGTCGGGGTGGCAGGATTCGAACCTGCGACCTCCTGCTCCCAAAGCAGGCGCGATGACCGGGCTACGCTACACCCCGTAGCTATTTGTATTCAAATATTCCAACGTTTTTAATTGAGAATCGCTCTCCTCAAACGCGAGGGCAAAATTAATGAATTAAATTACTTTCGCAATAGTATTTGAAAAAAAATCGTGTTTTATTTTTTTTGAGATGGAGGGAGAGAGCGTTGCAATTGCCTGAGAGTACTTCCCTGTTCCTTGTACGCGCTTCAAAATCATACGCTTAAATAAATCCATTCCTTTTTCCTAACTTGCAGCAACCTAAAAGACAAACGATGAAAAAATATGCACTTCGATTGATATTATTCACTGGACTCATTTTTACCCTTACGCAATGTCAATCTGCAAAGGAAGGTGAGAAATTTGTGAACGCTTTTTTCAAGGCAATTGTGAAACAGGACTATCAAAAAGCGGTTGATATGATAGATGTATCGATCATTGGGAATACCACTGATATGACTCAACAAGTTCAATTAATCGGAAATGACCCAACAAACGGCCAACTCAAGAGCTTTAAAAAGGGAATGGGATTCAATACGAATATTTCGAACGGGGTCACTACCGTTGAGTTGGATTATCGATTGACCTATGAGAATGTGGAGCGAATGGTTCATGTGGTAACGCAAGATAGAGGCAACGGTTTCAAGATTGTTTCTGTTCAGTAATCCGCCCGAGCTCTAATTTTATCGTACTACTAAATTGATCGGTCGAAATTGATATTGGAGTCGATGGACTTTTCTGTATTTTTGCACGCGAACGATGATGCGACAGGGAGTTATATATCTTGTTTTACTAAACCTATTTTTGCTCTTTTCGGGCGAAATAAGGTCTCAAGTCCGCTCGTACACGATTGAACGAAGTGCGGAGGAAATCAAAATCGATGGTGACTTAACGGAACCGCAATGGCAAACCTCAGAAATTGCCGACAACTTTATAGAAAATTATCCACGTCCGGGAATTGCTTCGCGATACAAGTCGAAGGTGCGAATGTACTATGATGACAATGCCTTGTACATCGCCGGGGAAATGTTTGATCCGAGACCGGATTCAGTCAGTTATACCTTGTCACAAAGAGATGATTGGGGAAATGCGGATTGGTTTGCAGTCACACTCGACCCGTATGCGAATAATATCAATGCTTTTTGTTTTAGCGTCACGGCAGCAGGTGTAGAATACGATGCCTTATTATATACAGATGATTCAGATGTAAGTTGGAATGCCGTGTGGAGAAGCGCTGCAAAACGTCAAGATTATGGCTGGTCTTTTGAGATGAAAATTCCATTTTCTGCGGTTCGATTTCCAAACAAGAAGGTGCAGGAATGGAACATCAACTTTATTCGACAGGTGAGAAGAGAT
>JBFHGY010000099.1:0-8213 GCA_041582905.1 Crocinitomicaceae bacterium
CGTAAAATCTCCATTAAAAAGTACGGCGTGTGGTTTCACTTTTGCGACCATCTTATTTCCTTTTCTACGAATTTCAGAAAGGTCGCGTGAATCACCACCTGCAATAAAGGAAAGTCGTTCCGTAGGAATATCAGGAACTGTCGTGAAATAGTAGATGCGGGAATACCCCTCCGAATCCTTCACTGAGAAATAGTAGCGTTGATTTGCTTTCAAATTTTTCAATTCAACGAAATGCGTATTCATAGATTTGGCTCCATTACAGTCAACCACTCGCGCCGAATCTGAAAAGTTGAACTCGTTCGGTTTCGTTGTTCCATACATCAAAAAGGGAGCATTTCCTGATACTTGATTCCACGCAATGGTTGCTTCATACGATGCATTGGAATTGAACATCACGCGCACGTAATTCACATCAGCAAAGGAAAAACGACTCAATGAAATCAGTAGAAGTGAAAGAAATAGGTATTTCATAGGATCAAGATTGATCGCAAAGATACAACGATTCCGAATGATTTCGGGGAGACTCATTGGAGTTCACCTTATTTTTCGTATTCTAGTACAGAACTAAAAAACCGTGCATGCGTTTCTCTCTCCTTTTCTCGATAATGGTGATTGCCGTTTCATGTAATCGTGCGGAAGATTACCCGAAAGAAGCCGAAAAAATATGCTCTTGTATGAGTGAAAATGGGCCTGATTTGGAGACAATTCAAGAATTGGAAGTAAATCTAGGCGTGTGTTTATTGGGGGCAAAAGTCAATTTGAAAGATCCAGAAATGATTGCTGAGATCGGTCGTCAATGTCCTGAACTTCAAGAAGAGTACGAGAGTTTCGTGAGTAGATTAAAAATAGACAGTGAATGATTGCTTCAGAACATCAAGCGGAAATTTTACGCCTAACAGGAGCTTCTTCGATTGAAAGAGTGAAGAAAATTCAGGATCTCTGGAGTGGATACGGTTCGATTTCCCGTCTATTTCTCTTGGGCGGATCAATGCATTCTGTGATTCTCAAACATATTGTACCTCCGATCCATTTGAATCATCCGCGTGGATGGAACACCAACAGATCCAATCAGCGAAAATTGGCTTCCTACGAAATTGAAGCGCACTGGTACAAACAGTTTAGCGCTCATTGTGATGAATCTTGTCGTGTACCGAAGCTTCTCGGTAGTTGGGAAGAGGGAAATGAGAAATTCATTTTGCTTGAAGATTTAAATGATGCTGGATATCCACTTCGAAAATCGAATTTATCGCTTGAACAGATCACAGCCTGTTTAAGTTGGTTGGCCAATTTTCATGCAACTTTTTTACACGTGAAGCCAGAAGGATTGTGGAAGAATGGAACGTATTGGCACTTGGAAACACGTCCAGATGAATGGAAGAAAATGGCGCAAAGTGAATTGAAGGAAAGGGCAGATGTTATTGATGAAACCCTGAATTCCGCGTCTTTTCAAACCTTCGTTCATGGTGATGCGAAAGTGGCGAATTTTTGCTTTTCGGAGGAAACCACTTCCGTGGCAGCCGTCGATTTTCAATACGTCGGAGGCGGATGTGGAATGAAAGATGTTGCGTATTTTTTAGGGAGTGTGCTCGGCGAAGATGAATTGGAGTTTTTAGAAGAGGAAGTACTTCAGTCGTATTTCCGATCACTTCGTGAGGCTGTCAAACAGCGACCGATAGACATTGACATTCATGCTTTGGAAGCGGAGTGGAGAAGACTTTTTCCTATCGCTTGGGCCGATTTCACGCGTTTCTTACTTGGGTGGATGCCATCGCATCAGAAATTAAATCGATATAGCGAGAAAATGGTTGAGATGGCGCTGAAGTTGCTGTGAGAAGTCGTTCGGGTAAATGAGATCAAGGATTTTACTACATTGGAGGAATGAAACTATTCTCATCTTTCATATCAAGTCTTCAAACGGGAAAGGGACTGCTGCTCTTTTTAATTGGGCTGATTGTTATATGGATTGCAGGATATTTTCTGATCAATAGTATTTCCTTAGATGATTGGTCGCGTTTCAATAGACAACTTCTTTTCTCAAGAATTACGCTTGGAGCTAGTTTGCTTTTCTTGATAACTGCGAGTATCCCTCATTTCAAAAGTTTTGTGTCTGTAACGCAGCGTACAGCTGCAGATTTGGCTATTTTCCGTATTTTATTTTTTGGATTCTTCGCGGTTGGTTTTCTTATGAATCCTTCTGTCATTTCGGATCAGGTAGAACCTTTTTTAAAGATGCCAGAAAGTACTCAAGTAGCTTTGCCTTTTATGGGTTGGTTTCCGAAAGTGATTCCGATTAATGAAACGCTTGTAGGAATCGCATCCGTGCTATTTTTTGTTTCCATTTTTACTTCTCTTCTTGGGTTCAAAACCAAGTGGTCCATTCTGATATTTACAGTAACACTTTTCTATCTTTTTGCGATTCCAAACTTCTATGGAAAAGTCAATCACAATCATCATTTGATTTGGTTTCCTGCTATCTTGGCATTTGGTCCATGTGCAGATCGATATTCGCTCGATGCCTATTTGAGAAAGCGTTCAGGAGAACCGATTCGCCATTCGAGCAAGGCGTATGCGCTTCCTTTTTTGTTGATCTGGTTATTAATGGGGATGATTTATTTCTTTCCAGGATTTTGGAAGATTTGGACAAACGGTTTGGATTGGGCACTAACAGATAATGTCCGCAACCAGATGTATTACAAATGGTTTGCTTTGGGAGATAAAGACTCATGGTTGCCATTCTTTCGAATTGATCAGTACCCCATTTTATTCAGAACAAGTGGGGTGTATACGATCATTTTTGAACTTGCCTTTATTCCTTTGTTGTTGAACAAGGCGACCCGCAAAGTGGCGATTGTTCTTGGAATTGGATTTCATATCGGGACGTATGTGTTCATGCATATATTCTTCATTGTGCTGGTGTGGTCATATCTGTCTTTTATCAAATGGAGCGATATTCGTTTTTTTAGAGAGGATAAAGCCGAGTCAATACACATTACTTCGGGTTCGAAGATGGTTGCTTGGCTGGGGGGCGCACTGCTGATATCATGCGTTGTTTTTGGCTTTGGGAAATGGTATAGTTGGCCTTTCACGGTATACCCAACGTTCGATTCTATCGTTCAGGAGGAAACGAAACATCTTATTTATGTAGGAGAAACTAGCGATGGTAGAAAGATTGAAATGACGAACGCACCATTATACCTCGAGTATACATCACCGCGGTATTGGGAAATGGAGTATGACATCATTGAAAAGCAGGCTAATGATATGGTCGATTCCATTTTATTGGATCATTTTATTTCTGTTTACACGGAGAAGTCTTCGGCGCTCAAAAGAGTGGATGTATTGCTCGAAACTCAATCGATAATTCCTGAGAAAAGATTGGAACAACCACGAAAATTGATTTATTCCAAAGAGGTCAATTAATCGTTCACCATGGAAGATAACTCGGGGAAGATTTTAGTGAAATCTTCATTTCTGAGTGCGTCCAACTTCTTAATTTTTTGCGGAAGCTGTTGACGTGCTTTCTCGTTAGCTGGATGTCGGAGATAGGAGAGGATATTCCAATATTGTCGGAGCACGTATTTCATCTTTTTCTCATCTTCAACGGTCTGTTTTCCTAACCACTCCAGGTGATTTTCAATCCGTTCCTGTGCCGTGTCTTTTAACTTATCTGACAAAACTTGAATATTGAATTCCTGCGGATGAACCAGCAGCGTCGGCACAACATCTTCAGGTCGAACGTATTCTTGTTGTACCAGATATTGGTGCATTTCAGAGATCGTGAGGACATTGAACAAATTAACGGTTGGACTAATCATGATGTCCACGTTTGGAGCCTCAGATTGGATGCGTTCAAAGTTGGATTGTATCTGTTCCCAATTGGCATTCTTTCGCTGGTATTCCATTCTAGGACCAATATCATCAAGGCTCACGGCTACATTGACGTAGTCAAACTGTTTCCAATAATCGATTACATCACGATCCTTCAAGGTTAAGCGTGATAGATTGGTATTGTAGAACAAGCGACAATGAGTATTTCCTGATGCGATAAGAAACTCTAGGATTTTATAGTGCTGTTCCATCATGAGCGGCTCACCACCCGCGAAGTACATTTCTTGAATGGCTCCAATTTGATCTTGAAATTCAGTGTAAAACTTGTCTTCATCCAACATGGAGGTGGTAATTGCCTGCGTTTCTTTTGGGATATTACCCAATGCAAGGTCGTCGTTATACCAACTAGAACTCGAAGAAAAATTGCAAATCCTACACTTTAGGTTACATACGTTCGAAAAGCGAATGTCGAAATAAACGGGTTGAGAATAGTTGGAAAAATGAAACTTGTTTTGAATCAATTCTTTGATTTTATCTTCGTACTTGTCATTAGTGATTTCACGCAAACTGATCCATCCCATTGCTTCTTTTTCATGACAGCGAGAGCAGGCCGAGTGAGATTTGCCCTTTAACATCTGCTTCCGAAACTCCTCAAAAGGCTTTCCTTTCCAAATGTCTTGGATGGAATTTTCATTGATGTTGCCCAACTTCACTTCGTCCCCCCATGGAGCCTGACAGCAAGGTGTAACGTTTCCGTTTTGTACTACATGAAAATGAACCCAGGGCATGGCACAGAAAATCTTGTCATCGTTGAATGTTCCGTGCTCATTTTCTATGTTTAGCTTCTTTCTTCTCCAGAAGGGCATATTTACCAATTTTCATTCGAAGATAATTAAAAGTGAGGATACGAAAATCAACTTATTTTGAGGTATGTGATTAAGAATCATTTTTGTAGCTTTACCACTGAACATTCGTCGCATCGAATAGAACTAGCTCTCGCGTTTACTAAAGTAAAATGAAGATACGTGAAGTATAAAAAAGTCTTTAGAGTCATCTTAACTTTTATCATCTGTTTCGCTTTGTTGGAAGGTGTTTTCAGACTAATGGGGTATCAAACATTTGATGAACAATATAGTTTTAGTTTCGAATCAAAGCCCTCAAACTACCTAACCCCTGATCCTGTAAAAGGAATTGTTCTGGCTCCTGGAGAATTTGCTGTTACGATCAACCATCATCATTCATATAGTTGCACTCACACTCCAAATTCGACCAGAAGCACAGGGTGTCGACCAAATAGAAAAAATGATAGATCACTTAAAATTGAATTTCACGGATGCTCATTTACTTATGGAATGGGAGTGAACGATGCAGAAACATACCCTTATTTAATTCAACAAAAGTATCCGGATTTAGAGATAATTAATCATGGGGTACCTGGTTATGGACAAATGCAATGTTTGGTTGATCTAGATAAACATTTAGAAGAATCAAACGCCGATTATTTAATCATGAACTACATGACATTTCATGATCAGAGAAATTCAATGAATGCCATTTATAAATCAGTACTATTGGCTGGATTCAAAGATGATACAAAAACATCCAACGCTGATTCTAATTTTCCTTATGGTGTCCTTGAAAATGGGAAATTGAGAACAAGATTCGCTCAAAAAAAAGACTTTAGCACCACTATTCCCTTCACATCACATCTTGTTTTAATGAACCTAATTAATAACATAATCAATGATAAATCTATTAATGAAAAAGAGGAACAACGGGTAACAAAAGCTATTATCTCGGAAATCAACAAAACATGTAAGAAGCATGGAACACAACTAATTATCACGCATATGAATAATTACGATAGTACTCATGAGGTTTTGCAATATTGTAAAAAGTTGAATATTGAAACGATCGATATTGTTGTTGAGTATCAGAATAAAAAGTACAATAACGCTCCGTACGACATGCATCCCAATTCCGCGGCACATAAATTGTTTGCGGAAAAGTTAATACCTTTTTTTGATCGACTATCTTCCCAGCACGTTTCGCTATAAATGATAAAAATACCCTTTCGTTAAACTTTCTTATGAAGAGCAAAAAGAAGACGTTATTGTCTTCGACATTCTGCTATTGATTGCTATAAGAATGCTTTTTTTGTAAATTTACCTGTAAGGATCCTTTTTTTGATAAACTAACTCTCGTTCATGAAAATTACAATTAAACGGAATTACCTTGAATTGCGAAATTGGATGGAATTAGGCCATTCGAAGAAACAGATACCGAACTTCTTACACTTATTAAAATTAAAGCTCCAAAACTATCAGAATGATACCAAAAGCGCTCTTCAAAGATCAAAAGCTACAAAATGAAATCAACGAGAAAGGATTTGTGACCGTGCCTTTTATCGGTGAGGCTGAACTGGAAGAATTACGTTCTTTCTATCACGAAATGCATCCGAATGGAGCTCAAGAAAAATTTGAGGGGATTCACATGACAACTTGGTGCGAGGATTACGACTACAAAATGACGGTAGCGAATCGACTTGCAGAAATTTACAAGAAGCCGTGCGAAGAAATATTCGAAAATTATCGAACTCTCAACAATGTTTTTATCGTCAAGGATGCTGGAGAAACACCATTCAAAGTGCATCAGGATTGGAATGTTGTTGATGAAAAGGAAAACTTTGCTATTAATGTCTGGATTCCACTTTACGATACTACTATGAACGAAGGTGGGTTATGGATTGTTGAGGGTAGTCACAAAATTGATCGTCATGTTCGGGGTTCCTCGTATTTATTTCCGAATTACGCACCCTTCATAGATGAACTCGAAAAAGCGGCAAAATCTGTTAGTTTGAAAGCTGGCGAAGCAATTATTTTTTATGTGAACGTGATTCATGGATCACCTTCGAATCATGGAGAAACGGAACGAATCGCCACGTGCTTCTGTGTTATTCCCCAAAATGCACCGCTCAATATCTACTTTCAAAAACAAGAAGGTGATCCATTGGAGATTCATTCACCCAGAGACAACTTCATGTATCACTACAAAGATCTGCGCACGGAAACGTTTGAACGAGCACCAACAGAATCACCTGTTTCGATTCTGCCTAGTTATGTGAATACTCCCGTTAAAAGAAGTGAACTCAATTTTATATTGAATACTTCGTCAGAAAAAAAATCACTTTGGAAACGGGTTTTCGGATAGACCTCCTTATCAAAGAAGTGGTCTGAGATTAACCTAGCATGATTCGGTTTGTTTAATCTAAATGTTTCATTTGCCAATCTAATTTTGGTCGAACAACGCTTCCCATACCGCGCCCTTCAGGAAAATCATCTTCATTTGGCACAATTTTAAACTTGGCAACAGATTCAATAATTTTTACGACTTCTCGATTTTTACACATTACCACTCCAATTCTATAAACACCTGCGCTCAGTAAATCGGCAGGAATAGTCACTTCCAACTGGTAATCTCCCATAATAAAGTCTTGAACTTTATACTCTTTTCTGAACGCTTGGGAATCCATTAAAACACGGACTCCATTCATGTTTACAACATGTAATCCAACCTCAAAAGAACCTTTCTCGACTACTTTAGTGCACGAAAAGCGAAACTTCAATTCTGAAGAAGTCGTCAGTACTTTACCAGTAGGCGAGGTAATTAATTCGACTAAGTTGATCCGAAAACTTTCAATTTCAAGAGGAAACTTCGATAGTAAGGCGAAGTTTTCCGAAACATTTTTCTGGATGAGTTCAGAACGAATCTTTGCTCCTTCATTATTTTCAATTAATTCGTAATATTGATTCACAACATCCAAAGGAGTTCCTTGACTGAGTAACTTTCCATCGTCCATTAGAATACATCGATCGCACTGTTCAGAAATCAATTCCAAGTGATGACTTACAAGAATTATTGCAACCCCCCGAGCCTTTAACTCTTTAATTTTTGCGTAACACTTCCGTTTAAAATCAGTATCTCCCACTGCAATCACCTCATCCAACAATAATATTGAAATGTTTGAATGAAAGGCAATTGAAAACGCTAAGCGTAAATACATCCCGCTGGAGTAATGTTTAACTGGCATTTGCATGAAATCATGAAGTCCAGAAAAATCAACTATTTGATCATATGAATCTTTGATGTCCTTTTTTGAATAACCAAGTAACAGTGCGCTTAGATAAATGTTTTCTTTTCCCGATAAATCAGCATGAAACCCTGTTCCTATGTCGATGATGGAGGTCAGTTGACCTTCATACGACACTTCGCCAGAACTGGGAGACGTAATCTGACTCAGTACTCTTAGCAAGGTGCTTTTTCCAGCTCCATTTCGACCAATGACACCGAGAACTTCTCCTTTTTGAAGATCGAATGAGACTCCA
>JBFHGY010000100.1:0-8126 GCA_041582905.1 Crocinitomicaceae bacterium
CCTTGCTTGCCTCGCGATAACCGAGCGATGCGAATGGCAGCGGAAAAAGTGGGGTTAATACTTCCGATCAGTCAGGCAACGGATGAAGCAAATGCTTTGCACAGAGATTTCCAAAGAGAGACCTTTGAGCAGAGTTATTCCAACGATGAATCCATCACTTTTACGAGTCTCTCATATAAACGAGATTCGGATATTATTGAAGAGTCGCAGCGATTGGCACTGGCAGTAGATTTGGCGCAAAAAGGATACAAAGTGATCTTGGAAGATCGAGCTGTAGTGTTGAATCAAATTCGGGCGATCCACCAAGACTTATTTATTTACGAAGTAGTTGATGATGAGTGAACCAACGATTGTCGTCATAGCGTACAATCGGGAACACTCCCTCAAGCGACTCTTACGAAGCATCGCTCAAGCCAATTTTCCTGCGAACAATATCACACTTCATATTTCCATTGATGCATCAGATAATCCTCGTGTAGCGGAAGTTGCAAATGAGTTTGAGTGGAATTTTGGAGAGAAAGTGGTAGAGGTAAAATCGGAGAATCTAGGATTACTGAAACATGTGTTGGAATGTGGTGAGTTAACGAATCGCTACGCATCCATTATCGTATTAGAGGATGATCTTGTTGTGGCTCCTGAGTTTTACAACTACGGGAAACAAGCATTGTTGTTCTTTTCGGAGGATGAGAAGATTGGAGGAGTGTCGCTCTACACCTATTCGTGCGAAGAGAATAATTATTACCCTTTTCAAGCGCTTTCCGATGGTTCGGATGTTCATTTTATTCAAGTGGCCAGCTCTTGGGGGCAGGCATGGACAAAAAATCAATGGCATACGTTCAAGCAATGGTTGGTTGAGCATCCTGCAGGAAAAGATGAGGTGCTGCCAGACTACGTTCAAAATTGGGGGAATAATTCATGGAAGAAGTTATTCATTGCCTTTTTGATCGATACCGATCGATATTTTGCTTTTCCCAATACTTCGTATTCCAGTAATTTTGAAGATGAAGGGACACACGCCACGAATACCGGTTTGCTTCAAGTATCGATGAATTTTGGGAGTGCTCAAACGCGTTTCAATAAATGGGAGGATTCAAAATCGGTGTATGATGCGTTTTTCGAACTCAAACAAAGTTGTTTGAAGGAATTAAATCCTGATTTATGCGCGTACAATTTCGATGTGGATCTCTACGGAGAAAAAACGTTGGATCAGCTGCGAACGGAATTCGTTTTAACCTCTCGAAGAGGGCGGAACCCCTTATTGACTTTTGGCTCAAGCATGAAGCCACTAATTCAAAATGTGGTGTTTCAAGTGGAAGGAAAGGAGCTTGGCATCTACCGAAAAGAGAATATTGAACCTACCGAAAAGAATCGATTTTTAAATTTATACTCAGCTCCATCCGCAATTGAACACCATGCTGCGATTGATTCGCAACGACGAGAGCACGTGTCAGTAATTATGCCTGTAGATAAAGATCAATTGGAAGCGGTAAAGGTGTCGTTCAGCACGATTCCATCCAATGAGTTTCACGAAGTAAGCATCATTTTGGTGTGCAACGCTTCCATTTCAGATGAGGTTAGGAAAATTACTGATGGTTTGGCGCTCAACGTTCGTGTGATTGAATCATCTTCCTCCAACATAGATGATCTGTTTCGTCAGGGAATAAAGGAATGCGAAACAGACTATTGCGTTTGGGCTCAACCTGGAATGGTAGTCAATGTATTACGCTTAGCGAATGCAGCGCGCATTTTCCAATCGATGAAACAAGTGCAGGCTTTTATCGGGAGTCAAGTTGAGGAGGAAGAAGCGACCTATACGCGATTGAGTGTGGCGGACCTCCGATGGACACCTCAACGCGCACGATTGAAAAAGGAAAAGTGCATTGCGCAGCGAACTGAATGGGTTTTCTGGCGGAAAGATGTGTTCTCCAATGAGGGAGTGAGTGAATTGACAACCAGTAATTTGTTTGTTCAGCTCTTGAAATGTACGCTTGTATATCCTGTAGCGATGAAATTCGGAGATTTCAATGGAGTTGAGAGGAGTTCGCCTTTATCTGTCGAAGAGCTTGATCGAGTTTTATCTCCAAACGAATTTCCGTCAAAAACAGGACTCAAATCACTGCTCCGACCAATTTTTTCTTTCTGGTTTCATCGAAATGTGCAATTTTTTCGCTTGTTTTATAGAGAATTGGAGCAACTCCCTCTAGTCGTTCGCTTCGATTTTAAACACAATAGTTTTTACTTAGATAACTATTAGCCACAGCCTAAACTGTATGCTAAAACAAGCACGCGTGTATATCGTTATATGTGTGATTGCCATTATTCAATATGGTAACACATTCCAGCATGATTATGCTTGGGATGACGCTATTGTCGTAACGCAAAACGATCGTGTACAACAAGGTCTGAGCGATCCAGCTATTTTCTTTCAGAACATTAAATCCGATGAAATTCAGCATCGATACGGTTATCGACCGATCTCCTTATTGTCGTTCGCGTTGGATATAGAGCTTTCTGAAATGACTCCCAAAACGGGACATGTTATGAATACGCTGTACTACGCGCTTCTGTGTAGTTTGATCTTCTACTTTCTTCGAAGAATGTTTCCGCGAAAAGGTGCGCTATTCGCAATGATTGTTGTTGGGTTGTTCTTGATTCATCCCGTTCATGTCGAAGTAGTGGCAAATATCAAGTCGCGTGATGAAATATTGGCGATGATTTTCGGGATTTCTTCTCTCATTTTTATGCTCAACTTTTTGGAAAGGGAAAGGAACAAAATACTCAATGCCTCATTGATGATTTTCATGCTTGTGTTATCCTTTCTCTCCAAAGAAAACGGGATTACCTTCGTTGGATTGTTATGGGTGGTGGCGTATTTCAGATCTACCGAAAAACTTCAAACGTACATGAAATACGCGTTGCCTGTTTTGGGAGGATTGATTCTTTTGGGAATTCGTTATTACGTGTATTCAGATGCATTTTTTGAGAATAATGTGACGGAACTTCTGGAAACCAATCAATACAAGGAAGATGGGTTTATCGGGAATCCATTACATGACGCAAACGGCTTTTTCGAGCTGTTGCCAAATGTCTTCAATATTTTAATGAAGTCTCTCGGATTAATCGTCTTTCCTGTGACTTTGGTGCACGACTACGGCTTTTCACATTCGACCATGGTCGAGTGGACGCATCCTACGGTGATCATTTCGGTACTTTTTCATTTAGGATTACTCTACGTGGTGATCCGTGAGTTCAGAAAGAAATCAGTACTACTCTTCGGAATTCTCTTCTATTTTATCACCTTGTCGGTATACCTGCACATCGTACAAGTCGGCCCTGACTACATGGGGGAGCGTTTCCTCTTTGCGCCGTCACTGGGAGCAATCATAGCGATTGTTGTCTTGATCGAACGTATTTCCAAGGCGAGTTTTGATTCCGATCAAGAACCAATTTGGAAGAATGGCAAAGCGAAGGTCGCTTTGGGTGTTTTGGCTGTTTTCTTCCTCATGGGATGTGTTAAAACATTGAACCGAAACAAGGCTTGGGAGAATAACCGAACCTTATTCGAAACGGATATTGTAGCATTAGAGGATTGCGCTCGTGCTCAGTACAATTATGCTGTTTTCTTGCATGATGAATATTACAAAAGTCCGACTCAGCAAAAACAAGCAGATATTCTCTACCATTACCAGCGCGCAGTGGATATTTCCGATCGTTCAATGAAAGCCATGATTGATCTGGCGAATGCATACATGGAGTTTGGACAGCCTCAAAAGGGAAAGATAGCATTTGAGGCCGCGGTAGCTTCGTATCCGAATTTTGCACCTCCACACATGCAGTTAGGCAAGTATTATTTATCTCAACAAGATTTTTCAACTGCTTTGAAGAGCTACCAGAGGGCGGAAGAGTTGACGCAAATCCCTGAAGTGTACCAATCTATGGCTGTATGTCATTTAAAATTGAATCAACTCGAAGAAGCGTTACAAAACATGAAGGAAGGATTAGCGTTCAAGCCAAGCAGTGTGGAGTACTACATTCTGAAAAGTGATCTACACCGTTTACTGGATCAAAAAGAAGAAGCGCATAAAGAGCTAGAAAGAACATTGAAGCTATTCCCAGATAACGCTGAGGCGCAACAAAAGTACAATGATGTTAAATTACTCTTGGAGAATGAGTAGAAGCTATTGTGGTGTCATATATCCTTGCTGAATCGCAGATCGATAATAGCGCGCAGCATTTTCGTCATCTCCTTTTTCTTGATATCGTCCAATAATGGTGGCATATACCGTATAGGGATCTCCGCCATGTTCGATCATTTTGAGTGTGTTTTGAGTCGATTTTGTCAAATCATTCATGTCATAGTACACGTGCCCGAGCCCTTGATACATCGACGCTTGACCGCCTGGAAATTTCGTTAGTCCTTCTTCCGCGAGCTGAATGGCTTTTTCAAATTGCTGGGTTTTTCCGTAGGAAATGATCAAAAGGTAGTACGAATCGACACTTTCAGGAGCCAATTCGATGCTCTTTTTAAGGTGTGGAATGGCCTTTTTATACATTTCGCTTTGTACCAATGCCTGACCCAAGAAATGACGAGGATCACTCGTGTTCGGAAACAACCGCACGGCTTCCTCGAAGACTTCAATTCCTTCGTTCGTTTTTCCTTGATTCAAGAGATAATTTCCCAATTCGATTCGGGCATAATAAATGGAATCCGATAACTCGATACTACGTCGATAATGATGAATCATTTCTTCTTCTTTCTCAAGTGTAACGCCATTTTTTTGGATGTCTTGCAGCAGATTTGTCGCATAATAATAGTGAGGACGAGCAGAACTTTCTAGGCGTTCCATGTCGTTTTCTACCAGGGTGAAATCATTTTCCCAAACGCCATTTCTGGAGAAGGTGATGATGCTAAATGCTAAGAAAACAACGAGGAAAACTCCTTTTTGAACGGTGTTTAATTGTCCCAAAGCATTTGATAGTTTGAGGGGCTCTGAATCTTCACCGGTTTCCAATTTTACTTTCAGAGCTTTCAGTAATAACATCACGAAAACAATACAAAGTCCGATCGATGCGAAAAACAAAAAACGATCTGCACGGGTGTCGGAAAGCGTTCGAACAATGTGAAGATAAATGGACAGCGCAAAGAAGAAAAACAGAATTCCGTAAGCGAGAACTGGATTTTTCTTGAATCGAATAACTGCAAAAACGATGGCGGCAAGCGACAAAATAATTCCAATGATAGATTGCCATCCCATTCCTACAGGCTGTAAATCTCCGTAACCATGATAGTACGCAAGGTTATAGGGAGCGATGAAATCCTTTAGGTATAACAAGACTAAGTAAGCAGCATTTCCAACTTTGTCAATGAAGTGATCTACGTAGAAAAAAGAATTTCCAAGAATAAAATTCTCTTGGTAGATGCCCAATCCAGCCGTTTCTGATTTTCCGAGTTGAGACGTAAGTGAATAGGAAGAAACGACGAAGACAATAAGAAGAATAGCAGGAACAATGATGGCGGTAATCTTTGCAATTCGCTTCCATCCCAGACTGGTTCTGCTCGCTAAGGTCAATAAATAGATGGGAAGGAAGACGATGGCGTTTTCCTTGGATAAGAATCCTAACGCGAAGAATACGATCGTCAAAGCGATATGTTTCCAGTGCTTTGTCTCGATAAACTTAATGAACTGAAGTAGTGAGAGAAGACAGAAAAGAAGTGCCAGAATTTCATCTCTAGATTTAATATTGGCGACTACTTCAACATGGATCGGATGCACAATGAAAAGTATGGTGATAAGAAAGGAAAGTAGTGGAGAAAATTGGTAAAAAACACCTTGTAGAACAAAGAACAGAACAAGGCATAGCAGCGAAAAATAGATAACATTCATGAAGTGAAAGAACTTCGCTTGTCCGCTCGAAAGTTCATAGTCAATAGCGAAAGAAATCAAGGTTACGGGACGGTAACCATATTGATCTTTTCGGAGTTCAGAGTTGTATTTTTTGGTGAGCTCTGGGATGCCTTCAAAACCTTTCTGCACGCGATCATTTTCCTGAATAACGATTTTATCGTCCCAAGCGAAATCATGACCAAGGGTATTGCTGAATTGAATAAAGGCGAGTAGAAGGATGACTAGCCCAAAACTCCAGTGTGTTCTTTTTGTTCCCATTGCGAGTAAAATTAGTTGAAAACCAAGTTCAATTTTCATTTACGGTGAAAGAATCGTAGATACTATGGTGATTTTGTTGTGTAAATCAGTTCGGAAAATACCCGTTTCTGTATTGTTTATCGAACGCACAGAGTCATTTGATTTTTGAGTATGAAAGGCACGAATCACGCACTTTTTGATCTTTTTGAAGCCATTTTCTTCTTTGCGTATTTATACCTGATCTCCTTCAAAATTAGGTGATTGTGTCGAGTCTGAAGTTTTTAGTTATATATTTGCTACACTAATTTGAAATCTAATACTCCTATCACCAATGAAGACATTCTACTCTCGAGTCTACCTTACATTGTTGTTAATTCTATCGGGTTCTTCCCTCTTGAATGCACAGTGTACAGGTAACACAACGTCTGGGTCTTTCTGTACCAGAAGTAATTCTTATTACGGAGAAATCCTTCCAAATCAGGGCTGCGGAAACTACACAAGTGTAGCTCCATATGGTCCAGGACTTTATTTCCGAATGCCAGTTTTACCTGGTGCATGTTATTCAGTTCAAACATGTGGCGCAGGAATCGACACGCAAATCGGTGTTTTTCAAGGAACGGCCACGACAGGTCCTTTCTCGTACAATGATGACAATGGTCCTCTTTGTACTGGAACAGCGGCCTCAGTGAACTTTGTTCCTACCTTCAACGATTATGCGCGTGTTGATGTTCGTCAATACAACTGTCAATCAGGAGGAAGTGCTTCGATTACGGTTCGTGTTCGTCAGAATAACAACCTTCAAATCACATCTTCTTCAGCGAGTATGTGTGCTGGACAGACAAGAACATTAACAGCAACGCCGTCTCCGGTGACAGCATTCACAGCGAACGCTGGAAACGGAGGAGCATTCACAGGAACAGGAGTTTCAGGTACGACTTTTACTGCTCCTACACCCGCTGGTGCTTCACAAACGTATACCATCACGTATACCTACGGATATTGTTCAACAACACAGAGTATCACAGTATTCCGAAATCCGACAGCTGCGAACGCAGGTCCCAATCAGAATATTGCGTGTGGCGGCACAACGGCAACACTCGCAGGAAATACTCCGTCGTTTGGTACAGGAGCTTGGTCCTTAGTTTCTGGAACGGGAACGATCACGAACCCGAGTAGTCCTACATCGACTGTAACAGGACTAACGCCGGGCGCTTCGTCTGTTTTCAGGTGGACAATCACGAACGGACCATGTACGGCAAGTACGGATAACGTAAGTATTACATCGCTCAACGATGGAGCAGCACCTGTTCCCAACGTAGCGACATTGCCGAATGTTACAGCGCAATGTCAGGTGTCATCACTTACGCCTCCAACGGCAACCGATAACTGTTCAGGAACGGTTACAGGAACAACATCTACATCACTTCCAATTACTGCACAGGGAACAACGGTGGTAACGTGGACATATACGGATGGTAATGGTAACTCATCTACACAAACACAGAACGTTGTTATCAATGATAATACAGCACCAACACCGAACGCGGCAACATTACCAAATGTAACAGCGCAATGTTCTGTGACATCACTTACGCCTCCGACAGCAACGGATAACTGTGGTGGTTCTGTTACGGGGACAACAGGAACATCCTTGCCAATTACGGCTCAAGGTACAACAGTGGTAACGTGGACGTACACAGACGTAAATGGAAATTCATCGACGCAAACGCAGAACGTTGTGATTGATGATGTAACAGCTCCAACTCCGGATGTAGCAACATTGGCAGATGTAACAGCACAATGTCAAGTAACGGCATTAACACCTCCAACAGCTACAGATAACTGTGGTGGAACTGTTACTGTAACGAATAACGCGACACTTCCAATTGCTACGCAAGGAACGACAGTTGTAACGTGGACGTATACGGACGTGAATGGTAACTCATCAACGCAAACGCAGAATGTTGTAATTGATGATGTGAC
>JBFHGY010000101.1:0-8101 GCA_041582905.1 Crocinitomicaceae bacterium
ACGTCAAAGATACAGTTTTGGTCGAGGTAAACAGACTGCCACGGGAACGAAACGTTATAGTTTCTTAAAATCCTGAGTGGAATTCTCACAAAAACATCCCTGCATACTTCAAATCAGACTGCGTGGTGATTTTGATGTTGGAATCGTTTCCAATAATTGTTTCGATGGTGTATCCTGCTTCCTCTACGAGACTCGCATCGTCTGTAATTCCTTTGTGATATGGAATGGTGTACGCGGTCAATAAGATGTCACGCTGAAAGCATTGCGGTGTTTGCACAATAAGGAAATCACTACGATCTACAATTTGCGTTCCTTCGATTGTTTTCATGCGCATGGATTCAGCAATAGGAACAACGGGAATCGCAGCACCACTTTTTTCGGCCTCATTGAAACATTGTTTGATGGTATCGAGTTCCACTAAAGGACGAACGCCATCGTGAACAGCAATGAGATCTCCTGTACATTTTTCCAGGGCATTTTTAATAGAGTCGTAGCGCTCTTTTCCTCCAGAAACAATGCGATGAGGAATCTTAAAATCATGTTCCAACATCAATTCTTCCCAATAACTTGTCCATTCTTCGGGAAGCGTAAGTATAATTTCGATGGTAGGATCAAAGTCATAGAACAGCTTAATGGTGTACATCAAGATGGGTTTTTCATTCACCAAAATGAATTGCTTGGGAAGGGAAGAGCGCATTCTTCGACCGATACCTCCGGCTGTTACGATGACAGATTTTTTACTCACAGAATTGTTTTTGTCAAGATTAAGGTACAAAAAAAGGTCAATCAACCCGAAAGCTGAATGACCTTTAAGTATGTTGAAGCGTTCTTACTTCAATTGGTTCTCGTCTGCTTGCGCAGCGTCGTTGAATTTCTTTTGTTTCGTTAACCATACTCCAAGCCCTACGAATCCAAGAAGTAAAATTCCTGTATTCATGATTGACGTAATTCCCCAATCTGCATCAAGTGGTGTAAGAATGGTTGCTAAGAAATCTCCTAATCCCCAAAAAAAGTCTGATGAACTCATATCTTCTCGTGTTTATTTCACAAAGAAAATGAAAAATTCCGATTTGACGCTATCCGTATGGTTGGATTTTTTGATTAATTGTCTAGAAGATCTGAATTTGAAATGTTGAAAGCACCATCTCCAGTTTTTGGTGAGCGAGCGAGGTGATTTTTATATCCAGACATTTTCGTCCAAAAAATGATTAGAATTACAAAGTTTGCGAGTCCAATTAAGGTACCGATGTAGGGTACAATTCCAGCAATACTTAGCGCTGCCATGGTAATTCCTAGTGTACGACCAAAATCACCATCAGGACTAAGCTGTCTGTATTGATACTCGGCCTTTACCGAATCAGAGATTTTTGGGTATAAAATGAATGCATACACCATACTGAATAGGGGAATGAACATCAACCAAACATTGCTTGGAGGAACTTGCCTGCGAGAAGGGTCAACTTCTTTCAGTGTGTTTTGTAAAGTGAGCAGATAAAAAACGTTTAATACGATGACGCCTCCAATGATGACGATCAACAAAAGGACTTGAGCAGGTCCAAATACTCCTAAAATCATGATGGGTAGTTTAAGTTAAAAAAGAAACGAATATACTTTTTTCGCTACGAATTCTCAATAACTAACGTCAGCTCAATAAACTGTTCCACCGACAACACCTCTGGGCGCAACGCTAAATATTCGTGTTCAATGTTCTTGTCTTTGATCAACTGTTTGATCGAATTTCGAATGGTCTTTCTACGTTGGTTGAACGCCATTTTTACCACTTGAATAAACAAGTTTTCATCGCACGGAAGTGTTTCCCTTTCGTTACGCGTCAGACGAATCACACCAGATTTCACTTTCGGTGGAGGATTGAAAACGTGCTCATCTACCGTAAAACAGTAGTCGATGTCGTAGAAGGCTTGCAAGATCACAGATAAAATTCCATATTGCTTCGAACCCGGTTTTTCGGCAACACGAACCGCAACTTCTTTTTGGAACATTCCCATAATCTCAGGAATCTGATTGCGGTAATCCAAACACTTGAATAAAATCTGCGAAGAAATATTGTAGGGAAAGTTTCCGACCACAGCAAAAGGCTCGGTGCCCATGTATTCATTCAAGTTGGCTCGAAGGAAGTCCGCGTTGTGAATTTTCCCATGCAATTCAGTAAAGTGCTCGTTGAGGTAGGTAATACTTTCCGTGTCAATTTCCATCACGGTCACGTCCAAACCATCTTCGATCATAAAAGCGGTGAGCGCACCCATTCCAGGACCTATTTCCAACACATGATTACACCCTTGGTGTCGCCCGTATTGTTTGGCGATCTTTCTACAAATGTTCTTATCTGTGAGAAAGTGCTGTCCGAGGTGCTTCTTTGCTTTTACACTCATTTTTTAAATTCCTCGAGTATGGTGAGCATTGTTCGAAAGGCAGCAAATTGTCCAGCGTAGCGATCAGAATGATCCTTTTGCAAGGCAGGGGCATGTGTTTTCTGGTAATCATCATACGTTTCTTGTGACTCACAGACGTAACTGATTGCATACGTCAAGCCACCTTGTTCTTCACCGTGTACACGAGAAATTCGACTTTCCAAAAAGCATCCTGTGTTCATGACATCAGGAATGTGTGTTGAGCGCATCCAATTGAGCCAATCAAGCTCAATGGCAGGATCAATACTTACTGTTACGTTGTATAAAATCATGGTGCAAAGGTACGGATTGTTAGGATACTTTTTGTGGAGGCGAAATACGACTTGATGAGGATGTACAGAGTGAGAGTGTTAAATGGCAATGTGTACATTTTGCAATTTCGCCATATTGCGAAATAGATACCTAAAACAGCCATAAAATCACGCTTCCAACAGAAGGTTAATACGCTTCCAACACGCCATGCACATCCACCAAATGCACATAACCACTTTTTGCTCCCATGATCATCAACTTGTTCTTGCCAGAACGTGGGTTTTTCATTTGATACGCAGTATTGATCGTTTCTTCATAATTCCAGTCGGTATCGCAGAAATGATGCGTGAACTTTTTCGAAGGATGCTCGTCTGGTGTCGATTTCGCTGGGGCCACATACCTTTGGTATTGATTTCCTGCGACCATCAGCAAGGTATTAAACTTATTCATGCCGAATTCGATGGTTTCATTGGGCTGAAGCATGGAGGCATATACTTTTCCCGATTTGTTGTTGTCTGCAACATACAAGACGACAGCATAGTCCGATTCATTGCGAATAAGTGTTTTGTGAACACCTGACATTTTCTCCAGTGAACCAATGGAGCGAGCAGATTGAAAAGCAATCAAATTCTCGTTCGTGCAAACGGAATCAGCATAAATGTCTTTGAGTTCAACATCTTTCATGAGGTCTTCATAAATAGATTCCATCAGTTGATTTGTGAAGGACTTGCGCAGAACTAAATCGACGTCTACACCTGTTTGAATTCTTCTTGTGAGTGGATCGTCTTCTTCAGGTTTATCGAAGGGATTGTCCATAACACGCAATAAGGAGTCCATTCGCACACGCTCTTCTTTAGTGAATTCTTGAAACGAGGTTTTGTTCGAAAATTCATGGTCTTCCACCTCGCTAAACGGCTTGTATGCAAGTAAGTAAATCGTTCCTCCAATCAAAATGGAGACAAGTAAAATGGTCAAAATGGGACCGAAACGTATAGGAGTTTTCCCTTTTTTATGGTTTTTGACGCTTAAGTTTCCTCGTCTGAGCTCTGCTCGAAGGTCGGTCAGCTTATAGAGATGTTCTTTGTTTAACTGAACGTGTGACATACGTTCTAGCACCCAATTAGCGAAGCGAACCGTACAGGCTTTCGAGTGGATGCTATCCAAAATATCATCGACATAACCCAATTTAGTGGCGTACGAAGCACGAGAGAGATAATTGACAGATTCAATAATATCATCCGAGCACATGGGCTTCACCAAGTTGACCAATTCTTGTTCATCGTCGACTATTTTTGTAGAACCCTTCATGTGGTTCAACCGTTTGTGTAATGGACTAAATAATTGGTCTTCTACGACTGCGCGGTAGTGTTCATTCAACAACTGAACAAACGAAAAAGCGTATTTTCTTTCGGTGTCGGAATTAATTTGAACACGCAGCAACTCCTCAGAAAGTGCAGGAGATACAAAGTCTGTAAAACGTTCACTTAATGAGTGTTCGAGATTTTTTGCGGCATCAACATAAAGAGATAGTCCACGTCCCAGAAGCATGTTTTTGAGCGCAACGTTTTGTTCAATCCAACCATAAAAGACGATGCTTGAAGGATCGCCTAGTGTTTTTTGAAAGGATTGAAAATCTCCCGTTGAGAACCCAGATGATTGCGCAATACGCATTCCGTCTGAAACTAATTTTTCCCGAAATGAGTCGATTCCACTTTCCGTTAGTAATTCCGACTGTCTGGAATACAGTTCATTGAATGTTGATAAAGGAATGAACTTCCGCATAGCTGATTTTTTGTGTTTATTGGCTGAGTTCGCTCCTAAAATTATGGTTTTTGATCAATAATTGATACTTTGTACCAACCAATTAACGAATAATCAATCAGACAGATGAAATTCCTACTAACACTAGCATTTTTTGCCAGCTCATTTTTGGGCTTTTCGCAAACATGGAGCGATGACGTAGCCGAGATTGTTTACAACAAGTGTTCTCAGTGTCATCATCAAGGTGGTATTGCGCCATTTTCGCTCACTACGTATTCAGAAACAAGTCCGATGGCTGCTGCCATGTATGATGCCATCGCATTGGAAGAAATGCCACCGTGGCCACCCAACAATGATTATCAACAATATGCACACGATCGCTCTTTGAGTGATACCGAAAAAGCAACTTTGCTAGATTGGATTCTAGCTGGATCACCAGAGGGAAATCCAGCGAATACGCCTCCACCACCTGTTTTTTCAGGAGGAAACGTCTTAGGTCAGGGAGATCTGCAAGTACAAATTCCTACCTATATGAGTAAAGCACTGTCAAATAGTGATGACTACGTTTGTTTTGCGATGCCATCTGGATTAACGCAAGATAGAATCATTAAGGCCGTGGAGATTATTCCTGGAAACCGAGAGATTGTGCACCATGCATTGATTTATGTGGATCCAAGTGGAAATTCGGTGACTGACACTGTAGGTGGAGACTGTGGAGCACCCAATTCTGCGGATGCGAAACTTGTTATGGGATACACTCCCGGAAGTTCACCGATGACCTTACCTGCGTCCAACCCATTGAAGTTAGGAATGACAATGCAAGCCAATTCACAAGTCTATTTTGCGATGCATTATCCAGCAGGAAGTTATGGCGAGTTCGATAGTACGAAAGTGATTTTCCATTTTTATCCGCCTGGTGAAACAGGAGTACGTGAGGTTTCCACCGATCCGGTTCTTCAAAATTGGAGCATGAATATCCCTCCTGAAACCGTCACACCTGTATCGGCGCAATATCCCGCAGGGTCGAGTGGTTTGCCCGTGGATATTTCCATTTTGAGCGTTTTCCCACACATGCATTTGTTAGGGCAAGACATCAAAGCGTATGCAATTCAGCCAAATTTGGATACCTTGAAATTCATCGAGATCGAACACTGGGATTTCCATTGGCAAGATTTCTACTTTTTCAAAAACATTCAAAAAGCAGAGCAAGGGGCAACGCTGAAAGCGGAAGGACACTTTGATAATACATCGAGTAATATTCACAATCCGAGCAACCCACCCGTCACGGTGTATGCGGGACTGAATACGACAGACGAAATGTTCTTAGTGTATGCGCATTACATGATGTATCAGCAGGGAGATGAAACGTACAATCTGGATAGTTTGATGAATGCAAGTACGGCTTCCATTCTTGAAGAAACGCAAGAAGAATCCATTTTTAGCGTTTATCCGAATCCATTTACGAACGGAGTCAAGATTCATAGTTCTTCGCTAAAAGTAGGAGATCGCTTATCGGTGTACATTTACAACCTTCAAGGGAAACTTGTCCGTAAATTGGCGCAGAATGAAATCGTCAACGCTTCTGATTTCTTGTTGGAATGGGATGGACGTTCGGATCAGGGAGAAGAAGTTGATCAAGGATTGTACTACATGTCGATCAACCGAAATGGTGAATTGTCGAATCATCGGATGGTGAAGCAGTAAGTCTGATCCTCTAAAGGAAATAAAAGTTGAGTTCAAGTCGATATGGGAATCCTGTATCGACTTTTTTCATCGATAAATTAGACTTCCAACAACAAGTGAATCCGAAAACCCTGCTGAAAATGAAATGGCACAACTTGTTGACATATAAACAGTAGATCTATCAGCGGAGAGATGAAAGTGATGAGAATCAGATAAAGAGAGTATGGAAGGACAATCGCCCATCACAAATAATTCTCTCTGATTGACCTTTTCACCAACTTCGTTGTAAACTTCCAAAATAGGTATACCAGTATCCGCGGGATAAGAATAAATCAAGAAGGAATAATTATCAATGGATGGAAGCCTACCGATAAGTCCTGCTCTTTCGGGAATGAATTTGCTCTTGATATCAAGGTATTCGATTGTATCTGAATTAGACCATGAAAAGGAGGAATCAAGTTCTGGTACTTGCGCCACAAAAGAAGCAAAAGGTGAATCTCGTTCAACGATCGAAGCTTGGAGGTTAGGCGCTGGGCGCTTTTCCTCATCATCCGAACATCCCCACAGAACGCCAACCATTGAAATGAATAGCATGCAAGTTCTGTATTTCATGGCGTGTACCCTATCGCAATACCTTCAATGCAGCTTGCACTTCCTTGTCCGTTTCATTCACCACGCGGTAGTATCCTTCCTCGACCCACAATTGCTGAGCAATCGAACTTTTGATGAATTTAGAAATAACGCGTCTGCTTCTTGCCAATGAGCTTGGGTTCTTGCGAATCTTGTATTCACTTTCCGCAAACGATGTGAATCGATCAAGAACTGCATCCGTAACACTGAAAGAGCGCGTGTAATCTACAGGAGATTTCCACTTGTTTCGTTTGTCACTCACGTAATCGAAGGCAAATGTGGTAAATGCACTTGCAAAACGTAATTCGGAAACATAGAAGCTAAATCCAGCGGAATCAACAGGAACAAATACGTCTGGCATAATTCCACCGCCACCGTATACAACGTTTCCTTTCGGTGTGGTAAACTTTAAAGAATCGACGAAGTACGAGGAGTCAATTTCATACAATTCACCATTCGAGTATCGATCGTGATATTCTCCGTAGTATTCTTCCATGTTACCCGTGTACGGTTTCTGAATACATCTTCCAGTAGGAGTGTAATAACGCGCAATGGTCAATCGGAGATTACTTCCATCAGCCAATTCGACATCTTCTTGAACGAGTCCTTTTCCGAATGAACGTCGTCCTACGATGGTTCCTCGATCGTTGTCTTGAATGGCGCCAGCCAAAATCTCAGAAGCAGAAGCCGATCCTTCGTTGATCAACACCACTAATTCCGTCTTTTTCAAATCACCTCTGCTACTACTTTGGTACACGAATTCATCAAAGTGCTCTCCGCGTGTTTCTACAATTTTCAATCCTGCAGGTAGGAATTCATCTACAATTTCAGTGGCTCCCGTGAGTACACCTCCTCCGTTGTTTCGCACATCTAGAATCATTTTTTTCATACCAGCCGCTAACAGTTTTTGAGATGCACTTCTGAACTCATCAGCTGTTGTTTGAGAAAAACTATTGATGTGAATGAATCCTGTCGTTGAGTTGATCATGTAAGCTGCATCGACAGAAGAAATAGGAATGGATCCTCGAATAACTTTCTTCGACAGTTTTTTTCCATCGCGAAGGATTTTCAGTTTTACGGGAGTGTTTTCTTGTCCCTTTAACATCGATTGTACTTTATCAGAATTCACTTCTTTCGATGCGATGTTTTTCCCATCAATTTCTACGATTTTGTCACCCGCTTTCAGGCCAGCACGATCTGAAGGTGAATTTGGCAATACGTTCGTTACGCACAAGGTATCTCGAATTACGAAAAAGCGAATTCCAACACCGCCAAATTTCCCTTCAATTTGCTCGTTGATTGCTTTCAAATCACGTGCAGGAATGTAATTGCTGTGTGGATCGAGG
>JBFHGY010000102.1:0-8077 GCA_041582905.1 Crocinitomicaceae bacterium
ATAATTAATGACATTTGAGGAACTCGGGCTGAAGAGTGAGGTGTTGAAGTCGTTAGAAGAACTTGGGTTCTCAACACCTACTCCGATCCAGCAAGAAGCTATTCCTCACCTACTTGGTGAAGAAAGTGATTTTGTTGGCTTAGCTCAAACAGGAACGGGAAAAACAGCGGCTTTTGGTCTTCCGCTAGTTAACAGGATTGATACATCGATGAAAGTACCGCAAGGACTTGTCATCTGCCCAACACGGGAATTGTGTCTCCAAATCGCAAAAGACATCGAACAATTTTCTAAGCATTTGAAGGTAAATGTAGTGGCCGTTTACGGTGGTACAGACATTCGTGCTCAGATCAAAGACATCAAACGTGGAGCAAACGTTATCGTTGCTACGCCAGGTAGATTGTGTGATCTCATCAACAGAAAAGCAATTCAGTTGGGTGAGGTAGAAACAGTAATTCTGGATGAAGCTGACGAAATGCTCAACATGGGATTCAAGGAGGATATTGATGCCATCTTGAAACAAACTCCACCCTACAAAAACGTATGGTTATTCTCTGCAACAATGCCAAAAGAAGTGGCAAGTATTGCGAAGAATTACATGGAGAATCCATTGGAGGTTTCCATCGGACACAAGAATCAAACGAACGAAAATATCGACCATATTTACTTCATGGTCAATGAAAGAGATCGCTATCGTGCGTTAAAGCGTTTGATCGATTTCAATCCGAATATTTACGGAGTGGTTTTCTGTCGAACACGTCGCGAAACGGCAGATGTGGCTGAAAAATTAGGAAAAGAAGGATACAACGCAGAACCATTGCACGGAGATTTGTCTCAGGCGCAACGTGATCGCGTAATGGATCGTTTCCGCTCACGTTCGTTACAATTGTTGGTAGCAACAGACGTAGCAGCACGTGGAATTGATGTAGATGATATTACTCACGTAATCAACTACAATCTTCCAGACGAAATCGAAAACTATACGCACCGAAGTGGTCGTACGGCTCGTGCCGGAAAGAAAGGTGAATCGTTGGTGTTGGTTAACACGCGCGAACTCAACAAAATCAGACTGATTGAAAAGAAAATTCGTACTGAATTCCTAGCTGGAGCCATTCCAAACGCGAAAGAAATCTGCGAAATTCAATTGATGAAGTTGATTGATAATGTTGTGAAAACAGATGTTCGTGAAGATGATATCGAAGGATTTATGCCTTTAATCATGAGCGAATTTGAATCATTGTCGAAAGAAGAAGTGGTAAAGCACTTTGTTTCGGCTGAGTTCAACCGCTTTATCGATTATTACGAACGTGCTGGAGATCTAAATGCAACACCCGATAAGCGTGGTGGTCGAGAAGATAAATTCGGAAGAGGAGGTCGTAATAAAGGACGTGATCGTGATGACGCGAATAAAACACGCTTCTTCGTGAATTTGGGTCGAAAAGATGGATTGAATCCAGGTGGACTATTGCGTGTAGCATGTGACAGCACAGGGTTGAAATCATCTAGCTTCGGACGAATCGATATTCTTTCATCATATTCGTTCTTTGAAGCCAACAATGAATTGGCAGATAAGATTTTGCAAGGTGTGAACGGAGCCGACTTTGAAGGACATACGATGAATGTTGAAGTCACGAAGAGTAAATCAGGTGGTGGACGTTCAGGTAATCGTAGATCGTCAAATAATCCTCGTCCAGGTGGTCGATCAAAAGGTGGACCGAAAGGAAAAGATCGCAATAGATCAAGAAATAGAAGATAATCAGATAATATATTTAGAATAAGATTTATGGAAATCAGAAACATCGCAATTATTGCTCACGTCGACCATGGTAAAACGACATTGGTAGACAAAATGATTGAAGCTGGAAGCGTGGTTGATGAAAGAGATCGTCCGAAAGGAGAACTCATCATGGATAACAACGATTTGGAACGTGAACGTGGAATTACCATCGTTTCAAAGAACGTTTCGGTGATGTACAAGGGAACAAAAATTAACATCATCGACACTCCTGGTCACGCCGACTTTGGTGGTGAGGTAGAGCGTGTTTTGAACATGGCTGATGGTGTGTGTTTGTTGGTGGATGCCTTTGAAGGACCAATGCCTCAAACGCGTTTCGTTCTTGGTAAAGCACTTTCAATGGGGTTGAAACCATTGGTGGTTGTGAACAAAGTAGACAAAGAAAACTGTACGCCAGAAGAGGTGCATGAGAAAGTATTCGATTTGATGTTCGAATTGGACGCTACAGAAGAGCAGTTGGATTTCCCAACGATGTACGGTTCTGCTAAAAATAACTGGATGTCGGATGACTGGAAGAATCAAACAGATTCAATTATTCCGTTGTTGGATAAAATTTTAGATTATTTCCCACCAATTGTAATTCCAGAAGGAAATACACAGATGTTGATTACATCATTGGACTTCTCTTCATTTGTTGGACGTATTGCTATTGGTCGCTTGACACGTGGTGAGTTGAAACCGAATCAGCAAATTATTTTGGCGAAGCGCGATGGAACACTTGAAAAACATAGAGTCAAAGAAGTGTTCGTATTTGAAGGTACGGACCGCGTGAAAGTGGATTCTGTACAAGGTGGAGATATTTGTGCTGTAACAGGAATCGAAGGGTTCGAAATTGGAGATTCTATCTGTGATTTCGAAAATCCAGAGCCGATGGAAACAATCGATATTGATGAGCCAACAATGAGTATGTTGTTCTCGATTAACGATTCGCCGTTCTTCGGGAAAGAAGGGAAATTCGTGACATCGCGACATATCTCTGAGCGTTTGGACAAAGAATTGGAGAAAAACTTGGCAATGCGCGTTCATAAAACGGACAAAGCGGATAAGTGGATGGTTCACGGACGTGGAGTAATGCACTTGTCAGTATTGATCGAAACGATGCGTCGTGAAGGGTATGAATTACAAGTAGGTCAGCCTCAAGTATTGTTCAAAGAAATCGACGGAGTGAAATGTGAGCCAATCGAAGAATTGACAATCGACCTTCCTGAGATCAACAGTGGAACAGCGGTTGAAGCGGTAACAAAGCGTAAAGGGGAAATGTTGAACATGGAACCAAAAGGAGATCGAATGATCATTCAGTTCCAAATTCCTTCTCGTGGAATTATCGGTTTGAGAAACTTCTTGTTGACAGCTACAGCTGGAGAAGCAATTATGACACACCGTTTCTTGGAATACCAACCATATAAAGGAGAAATTCCTGGACGTTTGAATGGTTCGTTGATTTCAATGGAATTGGGGACATCGATTCCGTTCTCGTTGAATAACTTGCAGGAGCGCGGAACTTTCTTCATTGCACCAGGTGAAAATATTTACGAAGGTCAGGTAATCGGAGAAAATAGTCGTGCAAATGATTTGGTTGTCAATGTGACAAAAACAAAGAAAATGTCGAACATGCGTTCTTCTGGAGCGGATGATAAAGTAAAATTGGCACCGCCGAAACAATTCAGCTTGGAAGAGTGTTTGGAATACATTCAATCAGATGAATACGTAGAGGTAACACCAGAGAATTTACGTATGCGTAAGATCTTGTTGAAAGAAACAGATCGCAAGCGCGCAGGAAAATAATTACACGTAGTGTAAAGGAAACGGTGGTAGCGAAAGTTGTCACCGTTTTTTTTTTGAAACGGTTTTCTCGCATGATAAGGGGAACGTTTAAAAAGATTTCTGATTGAAAAATTACCTTAACTTAGAAGAAAAAATGATAAAATTTTTGACTCGTGGAACTCTGATGTTGATCATTGTGAGTCTAACGCCAACTTTTGCTCAAGATGTGTCAATTAGCGCAAAGAGAAAGTACGACCGACTGGATAAATGGAGTAGTGGATATTTGGCTTCTTCCGGTAACATAATTGCAGGAGGAAAAACGTCTTTAAAGTATTTTGATGAAGCAGGAATAGAACAATGGGAACTTGACCTGAAGACAAAAACATTTCAACATCCGCTATTGGTTGATGAAGAGTCTCAGTTTACCTATCTATTGGATATGAATTCAGAATCCTTTGGTGTTCAAGGAACAGATAATACTACCTTTTTTACAGTTAATCAAATATCGTTATCTGGGGAATTAAAATCTGTCGAGATAAATTATGCTGATGGCTTTGATCAATTGTCAAGACGGTCCAGAGTAATTTATACAGGAGTAAATTCAACAGGGCAATATAGTGTGGTAAGGAATTATTCAGAGGGAGTGGAAGAGTTTTATTTGATAAAAATCAGTAATGAACTCGTGGTAACCAAGGTAAAGTTAGATTTTTCGTGGATGGTTCAGCATGCAGGATTTAAGAGAACTTATCCTCAAGTGTCAATGGAAAGTAATGAAATGCTGTTTGCTGGTATAGTGCCGAATGAAGATTCAGTGATCATTGGGTTGCAAAGTGTGAATTTATCGAACCTGAAAGTGTCTGGGATCACGAAGAATAGTATTTCTAAGGATCGCATTTCAAGAAATCGAGCTTTGGAAGGTTGGCAAGAAGTCGATTTCTCATCTTTTCTGTCGGGTAGTAATCTTGGGAATGAATCAAACTACGCTTATCGTTATATGAATGATGCTTATGGTGGCAGCGGGAAGTTGGAGTTTGGTGGACTTCATGTATATAATGGCAAGATATTATGGTGCCTAGGTTTAAAACATGTGATGGATTCACAGAGAGAAGGAGTTAAAATTTCACGTTTTGCGGGTGTTGCTTTATTTGAGTTAAAGCAGGAAAATAATGAGATAAAGGAGCTTGCTGTTCGCGCTTTTGAAGATGCTGATGAGAGTAATCTTTTATACTTCCAATATCTTTTTTCTAAAGGAGAATTTGGATGTGTGTTCAGTTATTCTGGTGGAAGTGGTCAAGTGAGTTTGGTTAGCTCTATATCAGAGGATGAGATTAAAATGAAGGAAGATTTTAAACGTAATAATAGTCATTATGCTTATTTGGCGCTTGGGGTAGATTTACCTGAGCAGAGAGAAGTTGTTATCAAAGAATCGAATAGTGGGCTTTGGATGTATGAACGAAGTAAATCCGGTTTTGATATTTACAATAGTGTTCAATAGTTTACTGTTTTCAGTCTTCTATTTTGGAAGGTAGTATCCGGGTAGGCGTAAGATCTCATTGAAAGAAACAGATCGCAAGCGCACAGGAAAATAATTACACGTAGTGTTAATGGAAACGGTGATAGCGAGAGTTGTCACCGTTTTTTTTTGTTTCGGCACCGTGTCAAGCTGAGATTCCACGTCGCACGTGCATCATCAATTGAGCGCGGTGCACTGAGCTTGTCGAAGTGGAGTCGAAATTGGCACGATCTTAGTTAATTCATCCTTAGTAAATTCAACCAATATGAAACGTTTAATACTCGGAATACTCGTGCTATCGGCTTCAGCGTCTTTTGCTCAAACCGATCAGGTGTCTCACCAATTGAAAAAGAAATTCACAGCAAAAGAAAAGCTCTCCGTTGCGCCAATTGCTAAGAATTTGGAGTCTAATCTAGCTCCAAAGAAGATCGAAGCACAGTCGCGTAGCGAAGTGAAATCTAGTCTTGTGAAAGGAACAGTACATATCGAAAATGGAAGGGCAAACATTCATTTAATGTCAGATCGAGTAGATCGTCGCTTAATTCCGGTGAACATGTCGCAGGAACAATTGAAACGTTTGAAAATGATTCGATTCCGTTATACAGTAGTGGATGAAAATCCGTCAAACGGGAATATGTCTGTTCGATTGTTTGACGTTGAAGAAATCATTCAACGCTAATAAATCAGCTTGAAAGTTACAGTAAGCGTTTCAAGTTCTCAAATGCCTGAGTGTTGAGGGAACTGTGGAACGCTTTTTTGATTTTCTCTTTTTCATCCTTGGTTAAATGCCAAGACAGTGAGATACGATCTTCCTTCTTTTCACGAAGGTTAAATGAAATTTGATGAACAGGGAAACCTAACGATTCCTTGCCAATCCGCATCAACTCCTCTTGATTGTAGTCTTGGACACGAGGGAAGTTCTTATACATATTCCCAAAAGGCATAGTCAGTTTATCAATGAATGAGAAGTGATTATAAGTCGTATTCTCCAAAATTTTCTTAGTGTCTCGAATTTGCAAAATGATCACGCCAGACGTATTTTCCTTGATCCAATCACTCATTGCGTATAAGAACTGCATTGTTGTTTTTCCTCCGTAATTATCGCGGATTCCAGCATCCATCAGCTGGATTTGAGGCTCCGTAGGCATAGTCACCATTGGCATTACCATTGGGAAAGTGGCACTGGCTCTCATGACGCTCGAAAAGCGAATTTTCTCGGGGTGTTGCTTATGGAAAAAGCTCAGGAAATCAATATTTTCATTGGAGAAATCACCCATTCGTTGTTGCTCCAAATCTTCTGTGAGGAAGTTCATAGGTTGAGAAGCAATGAGCAATCGTCGTCCATCGTTGATAATTGTAGGAGAGAAAATCATGGTTGGGATCTGTCCCTTTTCTTCATATTCACGGTAGTATCCCAAATCGTGGTCCATCACAAAGTTGGTGTTTTCGTGAAGTTGAGTTTCAAAAGCGTATCCGCGATCTTTCGTATAACGATGTCCGTTGTAATCGAAGGTTTGATAGCGAACGAAAATGTCGTTGGTGGTGGCCATAAACGAAAGCTTGTTCAGCATATCTTTCGAAATGTTCTTCTGATATTCATCATCAGCTAGAGAAGCAATTTCTCCTTTTTGTTGGCGAAGAAGAAGTTCACGATAGTATGCAGCTCCAACCATTCCACCAGAAGCACCAGTCATCATTTGAATATGAGGATTGAGTTGACCGTCGAGTTGCTCGTTGCATTCCGCCAGAACGGTCACTGTCCACAAAGCACTTCGAGATCCCCCACCTGAAGAGTTTACAATAATCAATTTGGGTTTTTGGTGCCCGGTTCGCTTTTTCCAGTTGTTTAGCGTCGCGATGTAATTGTTACGGGAAATTTGATTCAGAGAGTCGTTTTCGGAATGAGCGCGAATGTTGTCTATGGTGTACGGTTCGGCTTTCGATTCTTCGTAATTCATTCCGTAGGCATAATTCCGATAATTGAAGGCATCGGTGTAATTACTCAGAACATCCATCGACACAATCACTACAATCAAAACGGGAATGGCCCAGTTGTTTAGCCAAGATTTTAATGCGCTATACAGCATAAGTGTAATCGTGATCAACAGTACAATACTCATCCCAGCGGGAACTTCCATGAAATCATGACTACTCAAAAATCCCAGAAAGAAGAACATACAGATGGTGATGATTTCAAATACGGATGCACTGATTCTGTTTTTGGCAAACGTGCGTAAAATTACCCCTCGGTTAAAGTGTTTGATGCTTCGACTACGTTGCATTTTTAAGCGCTTTCCCATGTAAATGTAGCGTCGATCGCGCTGAAGGGTGTATTGTCGATACCATGATTCCTCGCGGTGGGTGAGGGAGGTGATCAATTCCTTTTCGTTCAATCGTGTGCGTTCTTGTCTTCGTGTTACCGGAAAGAAGTATAAGAACGAAACAACAAAAAACGCTACGATTCCTCCGAGGCATGATAAGTTATACCCGAGTATGTCATACGCGCCAGCTAATTCCTCTCCATATTGAAACGCTGACATCTTGTAGATGTAAAATAGCGTGAACACAATTGGAATAAACGAATTGTTGTAGCAGAATTTCATAAAAGGCTTCGAGAGCGTCATCAGGAAAGGAAAGCGTGGTCCTAATTTGATGTAAGAATACGTGTTGAATGCCATGATAAATCCGCCAAAAGCAAATCCTAAGAAGAAAAAGGACATGGAGGATACACTTCCGAGGTATTCGGGAGATAAAAACAAGTAAGGAACACCAAAGGCTGAACCGGCACTGTCATTCACGAATAAAAAGAGAAGCAGCCAGAACAACAGGGCGAACATGTTGTGCTTGAGATGCGCTATGATCAAATGAAATGGAAAAAAACTAAGGAGGAATTCCTTTAAGGTCCATTTTTGATCAGTGTTTGTCATGTGCATCTATATATATTAACGAAAGATACATAAAAACGTGAGTGGATTTGTGGATTTATGTGCTGACTTTTGATGATTTGA
>JBFHGY010000103.1:0-8049 GCA_041582905.1 Crocinitomicaceae bacterium
CAATTCCTTCCTTGATCACTTGAGCTTTCAATGGTTTAGGAATCCCAAGAATTGAGAGGAGGGTCGGGAAAGACAATTTGTTAATCATCACATGCGTGATTTCATTCCAAACATCCTTAGAATTACTTTTGATGTGAATGGTGTTAGAAACAGTTTTTGATCGATATCCTTTGAAAAATCCCATGTATTTCGGCGTTAGCTTTTATTCTCAGTATGGACTTCCTTCGGTAATTCCAGTTCCTCAACTAATCGGAGGGCATCCTCAATGACTAAAGGCTTGTTTGTTTTCCGGGGATTCCAGTGAGTTCCTGCATAATGTTCAATGAGTCGGGCAATTACAGCGGGTCTATTCAGGTTGATATTGATGTTTACTCTTTGAGCTTGTAAGTCCGCTTCAGGTTTATACAGCCAAATAACACCTTGTTCGGGGTGTCCAACGCACCATTTTTCCTTTTCCAAATCTGATTTGAATAAATGATTATCCTCTTCCTTAAACAGCAGATGTAGTGGCGAATTCTTATATCCATTCAGAAATACGATCACTTTTTCCACGCACTGCGAATATTCGAATGCATCGAGGTGATAATGTCCCCTTTTCCAAAGGTATGACTCTTTACCAATACGGATTTTACGAAGATTCGTTTTGTTGATCCATTTCATGTTTTGATAAATATCAGTCCGTTTTTTCCGCCATACGTACCCAAAGTATTCTTTCTGAGTCATATTTGTTTACGAGTCCTTCATTTACAATTATGTAGCTGAAATCAGCCTGGTTTTGATCAGCGACTTTTAAATTGTACGTTTTACCGACTTCGAAAAAATGCGCGCCATACGATTCTGGACATGTGAAAACAACAGCTATTGAATCTGGAGTATAAGAGGTATCCGAAAAGCTCATGATTTCAAATTCGACGGCCATAGCAAAGGCAAAGGTTCCACAGTGCGGAGGTAGCGAAACAGGACTCGATATTTGACCTTGTAGATCAAACTGATTCTCCGTTACCTCATTTTGCTGCGCAGATACGGTTGTAGAGAATAGAATTATACTAAGTATGGTGGTAATTTTTCTCATTGTCTATCACTATTTTTCTTCGCAGCTCTTCACAATTCTTAGTATTAGGTCTCTTTGCTTTTTTAATGCTTTAAAATTATCCAATCCAAACAATAAAATACATATTAAGATAATCATTGTAACTGAAGCGAAGCTCATATTCTTAGAGCCATTTATCAATTTGATGAATAGAATGATTAGGACTATTCCCAAAGCGATTGATCGTGGTATTCCGTTGTGTTGAATGCTCGTAATAATCGTCCTATTTTCCGTCTGATCAAGAAAAATCGCAGTTGTTGCACCCTTTTTTTTAGACCAATTAGATTTTCGTTCGCTTTTCAAATAAATTCCGCGCTCCGTTTCATTTCTATAAGGTAATTGTTGAGGATTATGATCTCGAATTAGTCCATCGTTTGGATGGTCGAGGATGGTATTTTGGCGAATGCGTTTAACAAAGCACTCAGCGTTACCTTTAAGTTTTATGCGTTCAATATATATTGGGAGGAGGTACAATTTTGTTCGGGTGACGGTTTATAAGTAGGCACAGGTATCTAACAAATATAGTGCATTTGGCGGTTGGGTTTATTAGCATAATTTAGAATCCATTAATTTACCTAATAAACAAGAAAGAACGAAATAGTGGAATAAGGTTGTCTTACTTGCAGTGTTATAGTTACTATTTAGTGTATACACAAATCAAATCAGGATAGACAAGTACCAACCGATTACTTTGTTGTTCGTTGATTTGAACATCAAAATTTCCTTCTTTTGACGTGAATTCTAATGTTGAATTTTTTAATTGCCATGTTCCAGATGAATGCAATTCATCATCCTCAATAACCTTCCATGAATTTGAGTTACAATCCAAAATCAAAAAATTATTCAAATCATCATCATAAATAGCTTTTTCGGAAATAACGGTCATTTTAATGAGAGTCCAACGCCCACATAATAATTCACTTTCTTGGGTTTTATTAATATGATTGTCACTTGGCAGCTCAAAACCTTCAGGAACGGACAGCATTAAAAGGAATATCGCCGAACTAATTAATATGTTGTGTACTTGTATCATTAACTATTGCAGTCCACAGCTAGAAAATCGTACGGCTTTCCAACCGCGTGTTTTATTTTAAAGTTAAGAATGATTTTTTAACCTAGTCTGAATTTTCGAAGCTTAAGTTCCGTATGCTTTTTAGCTGCTGTTAGTGACATTCTTAATTGACTGAGCTAACGAAATATTGGCAGCGAGCTGAACATTACGGCATATGCAATTAGGACGAGCACTAAGACACCAAATGCGATAAGTATGATTTTAGCAATCTGTTTCATGGGAAATTATTTAAACAAGTATTTCCTGTGAAGTGCTTCCTTTCCCTGCAGATAGGTGAGGAGTATTTCTGTCATTTCTTCAACTGACCTTGGGAAAGGTTCCTTTATATAATTCATATCATAAGTGTCGAAGCTAGCTGATAAACCATCTTCATATAAACTGCCGCTGACCTCCACTGATGTGCTGTCTAAATCCCAATCACCAATCACCGCATGCACCTCTCAAATTACACATTATTTTCCATCCTCAACCACTAATTCGTTGCTTCCCAAAGCTGAACTTTATTGCCTTCTCCGTCAAGAATATGTACGAACTTTCCGTAATCGTAACTTTCAATTTCGTCTACAATGGTTACTCCTTCGGATTTCAAGGTTTCAACTAGCGTCTCTAGATTTTCTACACGGTAATTGATCATGAAATCACCTTCAAAGTACTTTGAATCCTGCGCAAACGGTGTCCATTGAGTTTGTGCCTTTTCCGTGCTGTCCGGAGTTTCATACCACTCGAAGGTTGCACCATAAGGGTTAGTGTCTAAACCGAGGTGCTTTTGATACCATTCGGTGGTTGCTTTTGGGTCTTTGCATTTAAAGAAAACGCCACCAATGCCTGTAGCTCTTTTCATGTTCTTGTCGTTTTTAGAAGTGATTACCGAGTTGAGAGAAAACCCGAGACAAAATGTCGTAGTTAGGGTAAGAATGATTACAATCGATTTTTTCATGGGTTCTGAATGAATAGTATTTATGGAAATGCGCATATTACTGCTTCAAATCGTAACTTAAAAGTAGAATAATATTCGATTCATTGACATCCTGAGTGTTATTTTGATGTTCTCACTGCGATACCAGAACTTTCTCCATTTCGACTGGGTATGATCATCATACAAGAACCAGGTGAGTGCTCTCACGTCTCAATTCCTTATCTTAACCAAAAAAATCAAACGTTCCATGCTCTCCGACATCCTTCAATCCAATCAAGATCGCTTCGCAAATATCTTCGATTTTGAAATGACACAATCAAATGCGCTTCCATTGGATTTCACCCAAGAAAATCCGAGTATTTCTCGCGAAGTAATCTACGATCCTGAAGCGCAAGAACAATTTATTTTGGATCAACTGGATCGTGGCAAAGCGAAAGTTGGAGTCGGAGGCTATCTCGAAAATCGAAACTTGTACACGCGCAGCGCTATTTTCGACAATGAACATGATTCTCGGACCATTCACTTGGGAATCGATTTATGGATAGTGGCAGGAACGACCATTTTTACTCCGTACGAAGGTGAAGTGTTTTCGGTAAGGAATAATGCTGGAACGGGAGATTACGGTCCAACGATCATCCTCAAACATCAATTGGAGGGAGTTGAGTTCTATTCACTTTACGGACATTTGAGTCTAGATTCGATAGAAAATGTGAAACAAGGCGATTTCTTCGCAACGGGAACTCCGCTTTGCACACTGGGCAACTATCCGGAAAACGGAGAATGGGCGCCTCATTTACATTTTCAACTCATCACGAACCTTGATGATTTCGACGATGGCGATTATCCAGCTGTTTGCACTCAGGCCGACAAAGCTAAGTTCGCGAAATACTGCCCAAATCCAAATTTGATGTTGAAAATTCCTAGCTTGGACTGAAATGGGAGTTAAATAATTGTTTTGCTTGTGATTAAGTAATATTACTGAGTAGATTACACGAAATGTTCGCTTCGAACTATTTCCCAGATTCACGCTCTGATCGTTCGGATTTATCTGATAGTCGCTTCAATAAAACAAGTCCGAAAAACACATAAATCAGCGTGAAAATGAACGGTAAAATGATAAAAATCAATGATTCACTTGCGAAGGACTCGTAGAACACCAGAGCATCGAAAAAGGAGGGAGGCAAGAAGGTATCCCAATACACCAAAAAGAAAATGTTGATGAGTATGGTTGCAGAGAGAAAGTACTTCGAATGGTCATATAGTTTCCCAAAATTCAAGGTGTGGGAAGTAAGTTTTTTTCGAATAGAACGATAGATAATGAGCAAAACCGTTGCGTGAAGCAAAGTGGTGAGAATATTGGCCAACCATAAGGAGTAAAGCGGAACGTTTTCCATCAGAATAAATAAATCAAGCATGGTTCGATACATGATCCAATCAAGAAGTCCAAATGAGCTTCCGAGCAAGAAACCAATGGTTACCAACTGAAAAGGACTTATGGATGGTTTTGGGGCATCAATTGGATCTTGCTTCATCATGTCTACTGCTTTTCGCTTGGTACTCTTTCCAGTTCAATATCAAACAACGTTTCATCCAAGTCGAGAACGGTTCCATCACCCTCTCGCAAATAGATGAGGTGAATATTACCTTCTTTGCCTAAAACATAGCGTTGAACCGCACAATTGTCGTTGTTTGGACATTGTCTTCCACATGTGTAATGCACTTCGATGTAATCATTCTTGATGAAATACTTGCCTTCAGTCTGAAGATACCACGGAAGGGATCGTTCGTAGTTATTGTTGGCTCTAAACGTGATAAGGGAAATTCCTTTGAACGTACCATTCGGTATTTCCACGGATTCCTCGAAAGAAATGCCAATAATGTCACTCTTCTGAATAGGTGAACCGTTTTCTCTGCATGAGCTGAAGAGTAAAATGAAGAATAGGAAGCCAAGGTATTTCATGTCGGTGCAATTTTCTCAACTGAGCACCTTCAAAGCTAACATATAAAATGATTTCACTACACGCCTTTGGCGATTTCTGATGACTAGATTTTACTTACAGGTCCTACCAAGGGTGTATGTGCTGGTTTGGCAATTCCGTAGATAACGAGTACTCCGGAACCACCTCCCCAAGTCGAGTAGGATGGATTCGGTTTTGCTTGCATCACCGTTGCTGGATCGTTCCAGTTGTTGGCACACCAAATATTTCCTGCTTGGTCAACCACTACATCCGTGAGCATTTGAATACTTCCCGAATGGATGGTGTGAACGACATCTCCCGTTTCAAATGAATCGGTTCTTCCTGCTGGATTGGATCCTGCCATCAATGAAACACCTCTTCCCATGAAGTGAGCGACCCAAACATCATCGTTCCCATCGAGGGAGATTCCCCACGGAGCGTTGAGTTCGCCATCGCCATATGCAGGAAGTTCTGTCTTTTTCGTGTTGGGATCAAACTCTTCCATGGGTGTTGCGTCGGAAGGAATCATATAAACCGATCCTGTTACTTCTTTACGTCCAACGGTTTGTTGCAAGTGTGGGTATCCCAAGGCAAATCCTTCGATGATGGAAACGCCGTCGGTTGGAGTTGTGGAGGGAAAGTCGGGACTTGTGTTACATGCTACCCAGCAGTTTCCACTAGAATCCAATGCGACTCCACGTCCGCCTCCAGCTAGGAAAAAGCGTTCGACTTTTCCGTTTTGTCCATTGGAATCAAAGTCAGAATAGCGGATCAAAGATTTACCATTTGTATTGCTGATCCAAACACGGTTCTCAGCGTCGATACTCACTGCAAACGGAGCAGAAAGTGTGTCTTTTACTTCGTCCTGTTGAGGTAGTGTAAAAGTGAATTCAACAGTATTCAAACTGGAGAAATCGCCATTCGGAAAGTAAAGCATCATGTTGGAAGAGGTTCCCACAATCCAAATGTCACCGTTAGGTGCAACACCGATTCCTTGCAAACCTCCAATAGCGGTAAGTTGATCTGCGTATTCGTCGGCAAGTGATTCGTAGAGAGGAGAACCATCTTCTAAATTATACACGCCAATGGCACCATTGAAACTCGTCACCCAGCACGTTCCGTTATTCGTAACGGCTGTTCCCCATCCAGCTCCGTCTACATTCATTCCAGTGTAACCTGTTACTGGTGGAGAGATGAGCTTTCCGGTTGAATCCAGCTTCACGAGTCCACCGCCTATTCCTTGGTAGACTCCGTTTTGTGCGCCTGGCATCCAGTTCAATCCCGTCCACAAGTTTCCATCTTCATCCAAGGAGAGTTTCCCTGGAGCGCATATTCCACCTTGACCAAAAGCGAGGATCATGGCAAAATCTTCAGGAGCAAAGCTCAAATAGGGCACGAAGGGCGACTTTCTGCGACTAACAGGTACTTTGCTGTTGGGCTTGGAAGGAAAACCGTCTGTTGGTTGTGGATATAGCTTATCGAATAAATCAAACAACTCAGAAGCGTGTAACCATGGAGACTGGGCGATACCGATCATTGCTTCCGCTGTGTTTTGAGGTCTTGATCCTCCTAGCGGGGTTGACATTTCGAGGAAATCAGTTTTCCAGTCAGTTCCGTCAAGCGTAATCGTTCCATAAGCAGAAATGAGAGCGGCTAAGGTGTTCAATCGTGCCAAGGTTTCATTCTGAGTAACATTGAACGGATCCATGAGCACGTGTCCCCACGATCCAGTGATAGGATCGACCAAATTGGGTGTGTTTTTCGCCGCAATGGAGATGCTTGTGGCGTTTCCTACGAGTTGTGTTCCTTGGAAGAATTGAGCACAAGTAAAGGCAGATGCAACGGTTGTTAACTCGTTTACAACTACTTTTTGAGAGAGAATTTCCTTCATCAAACGCGGAGAAAGAACGGATAGGAGTGTAACACCCGCATTATCTAATTCTGCACTTATGTACAGTACCGAATCTTCGGATTTCGGGGTAGCAACAAGGATAAATGCGCCTTTGTCGTCCGCGGTAACAAGATGCTCGCCGATGGCGTTAACGGTATTCGCTTCCCATAGCTTAACAGTGGCAGCAACTTCGTTTGATTGGTTAAAGGATAGTGTTCCTTGAATAGTGATCTGAGTTGACATGGTTGTAATTTTCGTGGTTAATTCTTCATCGAAATTACAGAATTCACATCGGCCAATTGAGTGTTTGAATCACTTATCGAAAAAATCAGGTATTTCTACTGGTTTGGGCTGTAAGCGTAATTTCCGAAAAATTGGAAGGGAGTACTTTGATATACACTTAACCTCGTAGAAGAAAGAGATTGGACAAAGTATTTTTCAGAAAAGTTACCAAAACTTCCACCAGGGTTTATTTCCCTCGGATTCTTGTGGAGGAGTCACCTCTTCATTTCGGTCAGCGGTCAACCAAAAACGGGTACAGTTCGCTTCCAAATCTATCTCATGGAAGTCTTCTCCCAAAAGTTTATGGATCAAGTGAAAAATCACTTCAGATTTATCTTCTTCATTTTGTTCGATGGGGAGTGGAGTGCCTTCGTCTTCCTGAAGTTCGTCTTCAGACTCAAAGTAACTACGATCGAGTTCACCATTTTGGGTGTAATTGAAGCAAAACATCATGGTAGATTCCGATAATACGAAGGAAAAGGTGTCCAGACCATTCACGCAAAATTCGAAACCGCCTTTTTCCATGGATAGAAATACGAGCGTTCCTTTATCGGAAAAATATACGTCGCAATAATCGTCGCCTTTCCAGCTTTCGCACGCGTCATCAAAGACAATTTTCTCCTCTTTGAGAAATTCTTCTCCTAAAATGTGAGCGAGCTCAGCTACGTTATCCCGATAATTCTTGCTGAGAACAAGTCCAGAAATATTTAAACCCATAGTAGTTCGTTTGTCGATTTGCTATCGGTCTAATTGAGAAAAGGAAGGTAAAGGCGAATGAAACAGAGGAAGAAAGATTTATTCCACACCCAATATTTCAGCAACAGTAGAACGCGTCACGAA
>JBFHGY010000104.1:0-8015 GCA_041582905.1 Crocinitomicaceae bacterium
AAATTGGTTCGCTTGTTCTCTATCTCGGATATCGACGAGTTGGGAATGGGATCAACTGACGAAGAAGTGGTGAAATTCTTGAAAGAGAAGGAGAAAAGTGCCATGGTTGGTGTTGAAGAAATCATGAACCGCCGTATCAACCAATTCGGTGTAGCACAACCAAACATTCAGAAAGATCCAAATAACAACCGTTTGTACATCGAACTTCCTGGTGTTCAGGATGAGGTGTCTGTAGCGGAAAAATTGAAATCTACAGCGAATCTTCAATTCTTCGAAACAAGAAACTTCGAGGAAATGGCGAACCAATGGAATACAGTGGCTGTGTTGTCTCAATCTGAGCAAGCAGAAGCTGCACCAGAGAAAGAGGAGGCTGATTCTACTAGCGTAGACGGAGCGAATGTGGCGGATTCAAACGAAACATTGGCTGCGGAAGACGAGGAAATCGGAACGCTTGATCAATCTCTTAATCAAAATGAGAAAGAAGGATTGGGTACATTGGTAAGCATCCAATACAAAGCGAAAGCATTCGTTAAAGCGGATGATGTAGCGAAAGTAAAAGAACTATTGGCTCGTAACGATATTCGTCAGGTGTTTGATGATATCAATGTTCGATTCATGTGGGGAGCTGATCTTGAAACAGCTGAGTTTACTGGAGAAGGTAAAGTATCTGGATACGGATTGTATGCGTGTGTAATTCCTGAAACAGGAAAAGCACGTGTAGGTGGAGATGATATCAAATCGGCTTCACGCGATTACGATCAACAAGAAGGAAAAATTGCTGTTGGTCTTACAATGACTCAAGAAGGTAGCGATAAATGGGCGCAAATGACGGAAGAAAACGTTGAGCGTCTTGTAGCAATTACTATGGATGATTTGGTGTACAGTGCACCAAACGTACAGGGAGCAATCAACGGTGGAAGAACGCAAATTACAGGTAGCTTCTCTGTAGAAGATGCTGATAACCTTGCAGGATTATTGAACGGTGGAGCGCTTCCAGCACCATGTGTGATTAAAGAACAAATGAAAGTTGGACCAACAATTGGAGCGGAAAACGCACGTGCTGGTTTGATGTCATTCGCTATCGCATTGGCATTGGTATTCGTTTACATGATTTTCTACTACGGAAAAGCGGGAATCGTTGCAGATATCGCCTTGTTTGCAAACGTATTGTTCATCTTTGGAACATTGGCTTCATTTGGAGCGGTATTGACACTTGCAGGTATGGCTGGTATCGTATTGACAATCGGTATGGCGGTAGATGCCAACGTACTTATCTTCGAAAGAATCCGTGAAGAGCAAGCGGCAGGAAAAGACTTGAAGTCGGCTGTAGATACTGGATTCCAAAAAGCACTTTCTTCAATCATTGATGCGAACGTTACGACATTGTTGACAGCGATTGTATTGAAAGTATTCGGATCTGGACCAATTGAGTCATTCGCAACAACATTGATCATCGGTATCTTCACGTCTGTATTTGCAGCCTTGGTAATTTCTCGTATGATCATCACGTGGTGGTTGAAGAAGAAAGCAGACATTTCGTTCGATACGAAAATGACGAAAGGAGCATTCAAAAGCTTCAACATCAACTTCCTTGGAAAACGTAAGATGTTCTACATGATCTCAGGAGTGTTAATCGTAGGTGGAATCATTGCGATTGTTGGTCGTGGATTGAGCCCAAGTGTTGAATTCTCTGGAGGACGTACATTCGGAGTGAAATTCGAGCAATCTACAGATGGACACGTTGATGCAATTAAGACGGCAGTAAAAGCGTCATTTGACTCAGCGAAAGCTCAGGGAGATTTGACTTCTGTTGATGCAAAGACAAAAGCAAACTCGTACTTCTTGGAGATCTCAACGAACTTCAAGCGTTCTGATGCTGGAGCAAATGAATTGGTAAAAGAGAAGTTGCTCGAAGGATTGAAAGATGTTGAAGGAAAAGTGGGAGTGGCAACGATTTCAGAGTCACGTTCGGTTTCTCCATCTGTTTCTGATGAGTTGTTGACATCATCAACGTGGGCAATTATCCTTTCATTGATTGTAATCTTCGCCTACATCTTGATCCGATTCGGTAAGTGGCAATACTCAACAGGAGCTATCATGGCGATGACGCACGACGTTATTGTTGTATTGGCTGTGTTCGCTATTTTCCATGGAATCTTACCATTCAACATGGATATCGATCAGGCGTTTATCGCGGCAATCTTGACAGTAATCGGTTACTCTATCAACGACACCGTTGTCGTGTTTGACCGTATCCGTGAAAACTTGTCGATCTATAAAGGAACAAATGAGAATGAAAACATCAACAAATCGTTGAACTCGACATTGTCGCGTACCATTAACACCTCGATGACAACCTTCATCGTATTGTTGATCATCTTCATCTTCGGTGGTGCTGCTATTAAAGGCTTCATCTTCGCATTGATGGTAGGTGTGGTTGTCGGAACATACTCATCATTGTTCATCGCAACACCATTACTAGTTGACCTTTCAAAAAAGGTGAAAGTAGAAGCAAAAGAGGAGTAAACCTCCCAAATAATAACTGGATCCCACTTCATGCTCAATGAAGTGGGATTTTTTTGTTTGGGCACCAACGAAAAATCACTTCTCAGCGTTCTTTAATTAGAACCTTTTCTTAACCTTAATGAATGTTGAAGTATGATAGTAGTGGTGGGGATAATCGTGACAGTGATAATCGGTAAATTGGTGATGGGGACAATCATGAATCCGTAATCAGGAAAACACATTCATGTTAAAATAGGTGAAGAGTTTACGGACTCAATTCAAAATAATTTTAGTTACCTTTGTTTAGACAAATCACGACCGAATTGATTGTTTTTCAAGGGTATGACCATTATTACTACATTCTACAAACTGTATCTTAGGCTTCTATTAAGCATAATCACTTTAATTTTTCCCTTTCTAGCGTATACGCAACTTCCTTGTGGAGGTGCTATCGATTTTAATACCTGGTCGGTGGGAGGTGTTGCGGCGAATGGAAACTGGATTGTTAATCCTGGTGGTAATTCCGTAGAACAAACGATCAACGGACAACCTACATGGTTTTTAAGTCCAGATGATTTCATTAATGTCATTATCCAAGGTTCCATCGAAGTCAATACAAATATTGACGATGATTTGGTTGGATTCGTATTCGGATACCAGAACCCAATCGGTGTAATGGCGAACCCTGCGAGTACCTATACAAAGTCCTTTTTCTTCGATTGGAAACAAGGAACGCAAGTGTATCAAGGAATGACCTCCAATGAAGGTTTTGCGTTATTCGAAGTGGATGGCCTATACAATTATACCCAGCCTTTTTTCAATGATTATTGGCAAAGGGTAAATACTCCACTAATGACCATCATTGACACCGATTATGGGAATAATGGTTGGAACAATTTTCAACAGTACGATTTTCAACTCAAGTATACGTCAGATTCAATTGTGATCTGGATTGATGGAACTCGAATTTTTGAGGAAGATGGATGCTTCGAACCGGGTAAATTTGGATTCTACAACTTTTCCCAGAGTTTCGTCACTTACTCAAACTTTTCGTATACGATGGAATACGATTTTGACGTATCGGACACGCTGATCTGTATTGGAGATACATCATTCTTTGAGATTGCGTCAGGGTGTAATAACCAGATTCCTCAATCGATTAACTTTTCATGGGATTTTGGGGATGGGAACGGAGATGCCGGGACAAGTCCTTTTCATATTTATTCCGCTCCTGGATCCTACCAAGTTGAAATGATTTCTGTTGATCCTGCAGGATGTTCTGATACATCCGTTCAAATTGTTGATGTAATGGGATACCCCATTTCAACTGCCGGCGCGGATGAAATTAGTTGTGGTCTCAGTTATACACTAAACGCAAATCCGTCAACAGGTCAATGGTTTGCCTTAAATGGAGGTGTTTTTTCAGATGTCACGTCTCACAATAGTACCGTTACGGTTCCAAGTATGGGGACCTACGATTTCGTATGGGAGGAAACAAATGTGGCGGGCTGTTCCAATACAGATACGGTTTCAATAACATTTAATGACTTATCGATGGTCGCAGTGTTAACTGATCCTTCGTGCAATGGTGGGAGCAACGGTGATATATTAGTTACGGGATCGGGAGGTAGTGTACCTTTGAGCTACCAGTGGGATGCTGCGGCAGCGAATCAAATTACAGAACAAGCAACAAATTTATCTGCTGGATCCTACACATTGACCCTAACAGATGCAGCAGGGTGTACCATGGACTCAACTTTCAGTCTTTCAGAACCATTACCATTAACATATTCTCTAAACCTTGTTCCATCTGATTGTGATTTTGATGATGGATCAGCTACCATTTCGAACATGTCAGGAGGTACAGCTCCGTATTCGTTTGATTGGGGAGGTGGAGTAGTCACTGATAATTTCGTGAACGGAATTGGATCAGGAACGTATTTTGTCACGGTTTACGACGATGAAGGATGTGATTCTACCTTCTCTTTTGATATTCTGAATGACCCGTTTATCGTTTCAGCGAATGTGGTGAATGATGTTAGCTGCTTCGGTTTCAATGATGGACAGGCAATCGCAGTCGGTCCGAATGTATTAGCAACATACACTTATCAATGGGGACCTTCAAGCAATAATCAAACAACGGAGACAGCAACCAACCTGATTCCAGGAAATCATGATGTCACAATTACTTCTTCGGGAGGTTGTTCTGAAACTACTTCGGTGATTATTCAGGAACCAACGCCTTTGGCAGTCGCTGTAATGGACCTTTCCCTGTGTGGTGGAGATCTGTTTACGCTTACGGCAGTGGCGTCTGGAGCTACTCCAAATTATACGTACTCTTGGGTAAATTCCTCAGGACTAGTTCAAAATCCTGTCGATATAACGGTTTCGCAAACGGAGACGTACACAGTAACGGCAACAGATGCAAACGGTTGTACTTTGCAAGAAGACTTAACGGTAACCATGCTGGAAACTCCTGAGGCAAGTTTCATGGTAGATCTCAACGAATCATGCCTTCGTCCATCTCAATCCTTCAGTTTTCAAAATACTTCGATTCCCGCTGGCGGAACAATAGATTGGGATTTTGGGGATGGAAACACGGCAACAGGTAACTTTGTGAACCATTCGTATTCTGCCCCGGGAACATATTCTGTTAGTCTAAACGTAACGAGCCCAAATGGATGCTCGGATTCACACCTAGAGCCGAACTTCATAACGATTCACCCAAATCCAATCGCCGATTTTACATTTTCTCCGGGCTCTGTAACCACTTTAAATTCAATTGTTCAGTTCATTGATTTATCCCTTGGTACGATTGCTTCTTGGGACTGGGAGATTGGTGATCATGAGACGAGCACAAGTCAAAATCCGGTCTATGATTTTGAGTCAATCACGGGAGCTCAACATATTCATTTAGATGTTGTGAATGTTCACGGCTGTTTGGATAGCACTTCGAGAATCATTGAAATCAATAACGAAATCACCATTTTCGCTCCGAATGCATTTACACCCGATGGAGATGAGTTCAACCAAACATGGAGAATGCATCTTTCAGGTTTGGATTTGTATAGTGTAGAGATAAATATCTACAATCGCTGGGGAGAAAAGGTGTGGCAATCCTTCGATGTGGATGTTCCATGGGATGGAACATATAATGGTGTGATTGTTCAAGATGGAACATATATCTGGACCTTATCTGCAAGAGATTTGAATACGGATAAGAAAATCGAACGAACGGGGCACGTGAACGTACTTCGCTAATCTACTTTGAATTAGATACGCACCAACTCATGCTTCTTATCCTTGCGCAAAAATAGCTTAAGTATCGTGCGAGCATCTCGATCATCTGGCGTCAAATCAATAAAGCGATCCCATTGCTTGGGTTTCAACCCGTGAAAGTGAAAAGGCGCGTATCCGTAACCGCGAAGCGATCCATTTTCGACGAACACAAGGCTCTTTTCCCCCTTTTGTCGTCCTTTATCGACAATATAAAAGGTGTCGTTGTTCATCATCAATTCGTCGATGAGATCGTTACAGCGCGCATTGTATTCTTCAGCAGATTCCTCTTGAACACATGCTCCTTTACATTCTTTAATCTCATACCGGAAACAGGAGCTTTGTGTTTTGTATGTATTGCATAGCTTTTGACACAGTTCATATTGCTCGATCATCCGCTCCAAGTGATTCGTTCCATCCTTTCTCGAGCTAAAGCTCAGGAGGGGAGCTTCTTGTGTGCTACTGGTTCGGGCAATGTGAAATTGAATGTAGCCGCGGGCGTCTGTGAAATGATACAATCCATACGGAAACTTGTTTTTTCGCAATGCACGGTTGTACAGTGGTTGATGCTGTTTAATGAGCTGACTTTCCAACAGCAAAGCAATCAATTCTGAACCCGTTAATTCAAATTCAATGCGCGAAATTTCTTGTTGCATTTCAATTCCTTTCTTCGTTTTATTGTTACGAAGATGTTGCTCGATGCGCTTCTTGATGTGAATGCTCTTCCCAATGTAAATCAATTGATTCGTGTCATTAAAAAAGCGATAAACACCTGCTTTGTTTGGAATCTCATCCAAAACATCTAGGTCCAGATTGGGATGCAAACGTTTAGGGTTCAACTCTTCTTGGATAAAAGTAGAAAGTCCTGCTTTATCCGTTTCCATTAGAATGGTAAACAACTTTGCCGTAGCCAGAGCGTCTCCTCCTGCGCGGTGTCGACCGATCAGTTCAATACCTAAACTTCGAGTCAATTTTCCAAGACTGTAGGAATCATGTCCGGGAAGAACGTAGCGTGATGCTCGAACAGTGCACAAATGGGAACGGCGATAATCGAAGCCTAGTGAGCGGAATTCGTGGCGAACAATTCCATAGTCGAACCCAACGTTGTGCGCAACAAACACGCAATCCTTGGTAAACTCCACGATGTCCTTGGCAACTTCATAAAACTTCGGAGAATCTTGTACCATTTCATCATTGATTCCCGTAAGGTTGACAATGAAAGGAGGAATTCGCATTTCAGGATTAATCAGCGTGACGTATTCGTCGATAACTTCTTTTCCGTTGTGTTTGTAGATTGCAATTTCCGTTATTTTGGAGCTCTTGGGGCTTCCTCCGGTCGTTTCAATATCTACTATGGCATAATTCACGAAACGAAGTTCAGAAAAAACAATTAGAATCGGTGAGTTTCTCGCCTCGAATTGAAAACAATAATGCGTGTAAATCTTTAAGCAAGAACGACTAGTTCATTTTGCTTCCAAGTATTTCATCGAGTTTCGACTGATAAACAGTGTTTTCCATATATCCTGTGTGCCCTAAACCGGAAATAGATGTTAGGTCGATGGTCGGAACAATTTCTTTGAGTCTGGTTGATGACGCATAAGGAATCACCTTGTCATTTGTTCCATGAAAAACAAAAATGGGAGATTTCGTCTCTTTTACGCGTTTATCCGTTTCAAGTGGGTACTTCAATAACCACGTTGGGAAAATGGGATATTTCTGACGCATCATATCTTTCATGCTGAAATAAGGAGCCTGCAGAATAAGTCGTTCTGGTTGATTCTTTGCGGCTAACCACGAAGCGATTCCTGTTCCAATCGAATAGCCTACAACAGAGATGTTCGATTCTTCATAGTTTCTTGTGAGTTGACTATACAAAATTTGCGCATCAGCAAAAAGTCGAGCTTCCGAGTCGATGGTTCCGTCGCTTTTTCCGAAACCTCTAAAATCGTAAATGAACAAATCGTACCCTCGATCGGTGAAGGAAGAAGCAACTCCGCCCGCTGTGGTCAAGTTTTCCGCATTTCCGTGTATGTAGAAGATTAATTTTCGTTCTCCCAAAACAGAATCGGCTTTGAATAAAAGTCCATTGAGTTCCGTTCCTTCCTCAACGGAGTGAAATTGCTCCTCAAAACTCATGGAGTACGAGTAGGCATGGGATTTTTCTACTTTCTCAGGATGAAAGAGCATTTTTTCTTGGAAGAAGTAGAGGAGGATACAGGCAATAACATAGAGCA
>JBFHGY010000105.1:0-7986 GCA_041582905.1 Crocinitomicaceae bacterium
GTACACACCAATTACGATTACAAGTAGCCCTGGAACGTACGATGCAATCATTGATCGTGATGATTCACAAATCTTGGTAGTAGGTACATCTCATGGTGTATTCGTTACTGAAGATGGTGGAACAACTTGGGAAGATGGTTCACAAGAATTCCCAGGAACACCAGTTTACGAAGTTCGCCAATCTTGGAGAACATGGGACGAAGGTAACTTCCGTCCAGGTGAGATTTACGTAGGAACGTTCGGACGTGGTATCTGGAGTACATCTTCATACTTGTCTACAAATGATAACGATCCAACGAATGACGATGAGGCAGCAATTGAAGAGTTTAAAACGAACTTGTTCCCTTATCCAAACCCAACAACAGCAGGAACTAGCCTTTCATTTGAGCTAGCAAATGCATCTGATGTAACCATTCAAGTGTACAATCTTTCAGGAAGACTTGTTAAGTCTATTGATAAGAAGAACTTGAATAAAGGAACACAGGTTATTGATATTGAAGGAACTGACTTATCAACAGGAACGTACGTAGTGAAATTGTTCGCAGGAGCGCAACGAGCAACTACGAAGTTCGTGAAGATGTAATCATCTTTTAACAAAAATACCAACCCCGAAGTTCTGTGAGCTTCGGGGTTTTTCTTTGCCGATATCTCAATAGATTAGGACGTTAATCCACGTAGAAATCCTAAATTTGTAACAAACTTTAAAATCATGAGCACGTACGATATTACAATTATTGGATCAGGCCCCGGAGGGTATGTAGCAGCCATTCGCTGTGCACAGTTAGGGATGAAAACAGCCATAATCGAAAAATACGACACCTTAGGTGGAACGTGCTTAAACGTAGGATGTATCCCATCGAAAGCTCTATTGGATTCATCTGAGCATTATCATAACGCTACGCATAACTTTGAGGAGCATGGAATTGACGTGAAAGACGTGAAAGCGAACCTTGAGCAAATGATTAAGCGTAAGAACGATGTTGTTGCACAAACATGTAACGGCGTAAAGTTCCTAATGGACAAAAACAAGATTGATGTTCATTACGGATTGGGATCCTTTGTAGACAAAAATACCGTGAAGGTAACCGATAAAGATGGTAAGGAAACGACACTTTCTACCAAGAATGTGATCATCGCCACAGGTTCAAAACCGAACTACTTCCCAGGGATGGAACCAGACAAAAAGCGTATCATTACATCAACAGAAGCACTTAACTTGACTGAAATACCGAAAAAACTCCTTGTTATCGGAGGCGGTGTAATTGGTTTGGAGCTTGGATCTGTGTACAGTCGTTTAGGAACTCAAGTTGAAGTGGTTGAATTTGCTGACAAGATTATTCCAACAATGGATGGTACTATGTCGAAGGAATTGACTCGTGTCTTGAAAAAAGAAGGATTTAAATTCCACCTTCAGCACCGCGTACAAAACGTTAAGAACAACGGAGAAAATGTTACACTCACTGCTTTGAACAAAAAAGGAGAAGAAGTAACAATGGAAGCAGACTACTGTTTGGTTGCCGTAGGTAGAAAACCATATACAGAAGGATTGGGACTCGAAAATGCTGGACTTAAAGTGAATGATCGTGGTCAAATCGACGTAAACGATCACTTACAAACGAGCGTATCCAACATCTACGCTATTGGAGATGTGATTAAAGGAGCTATGCTCGCTCACAAAGCGGAAGAGGAAGGTGTATTCGTTGCTGAGTTATTGGCAGGACAAAAACCACACATCAACTACAATTTAATTCCTGGAGTGGTCTACACTTGGCCTGAAGTGGCAGCTGTTGGAAAGACAGAAGAAGAATTAAAAGAAGCTGGAGTTGAGGTTAAAATTGGATCATTCCCAATTAAAGCATTAGGCCGTGCTCGAGCAAGTATGGATACGCAAGGAGTTGTGAAAATTATTGCAGACGCGAATACTGACGAAGTTTTAGGTGTGCACATGGTTGCTCCTAGAGCGGCAGACTTGATCATGGAAGCTGTAACAGCAATGGAATACCGAGCTTCTGCAGAGGATATGGCACGCATTTGCCACCCACACCCTACTTACTCTGAAGCAGTAAAAGAAGCGGCATTAGGTGCAACTGGAGACCGAGCTTTACACGTGTAAAAATTCTATTCGATAAAATAAGAAAGGGAAGCGATATATACATTGCTTCCCTTTTTGTTTATTTACTGCTTTACAACTTTCTCCAGATACGTGCCCGAGTCCGATTGAATTCGCACGAAGTAAATTCCGTCTTCATGATTACTTAAATCAATAACGAGCGTCTCCTTAATACGTTTGTGAGAGGAAATGAGTCTTCCCTTCTCATCTATTAAATCAATGCTTACATCACCGTTATACCCCATTAATTCAACACTCACTTCATTCGTAGTTGGATTAGGAAAGACATTGAATTCCACCCTTTCGCTTTCATCAATTCCTGAACTACCCGTAAAGACGCGTGTAACACGAACATCATCCAAGTAATAATACGCTCCATACGTTGCAGGAGCAAAAGAAGCAGTAGGATTACTCACAGTAGTCGTTGAGGCATCATCACTAAAATTTCCAATTGTGAGATATTGATACGCATCTGAAACAATAATGGTATCAAATACCCGAACCCAGCCTTGTGCATCCCCTATTGTATTTGCCTGAGCAAACTGCGGAGTAACGTTCAAGACATCAGAGCCTCCTGCAGATGGTGGATTAACCGAAAGATGAAACCCTAAATTGTTTGAAGCAAACTCAGTAGAATCCGCTAAAGACACATAATACTCTACCAAATATTTTCCATTTGGAACCAGGGGACTCATCAATTGAACCTGTACGTACTCGCGTTGATTCAACCCGTCGATCGTGTACGTGAAAAATCCAGCCATGGACGAGCCAGAGCGTGGCAATTGTGATCCTTTCAATCCGATAGGTCCGCCATAAGTGCTATTCGGCTGAAAATTAAAACAGGAAGATTCTATATCGGTGAAATAAACATCTGGCGACCCACCTGAAGGAGAATACCAATCCGCAAGTGTTGAAGCCATTGTACTCGATACAGCAATTCCACAGAAATCAGAATCACGTGTCTCGAAATCGGGATTGGGAACTAAGTTTTGTGCCACTAACACACCCGACAACATCGAACACGTCGTTAGCAAAGAGATCAATTTCATATAAATAAGGTTAAATTTCTCCAGTACAACGAACACATTAGCGAAAAAGTATTTCTCTTCAATTGATTAACAATATGGTAAAGTAAAAAAGGGTGAACATCGTCCACCCTTTTCATTTCTCAATTCACTTGAAAATTATTTCTTTTTACTCTTTCGGCGCTTGCACCATCCTTTTTTATCCTCCACAAGAGACATTTCTTTCACGAGGTGATTAGCACCTGCATACTTATCCATGATCCAAAGTACGTAGCGAATATCAACAGTGATGTTACGGCATCGGTCTGCATCAAACATGAAATCACTCATTGTACTTTCCCATGAACGGTCAAAATTAAGCCCCATGAGGTTTCCTTCGGCATCAATCACTGGAGATCCTGAATTTCCTCCTGTCGTGTGATTCGAACCTGTGAAACACACCCAAAGTTCTCCGTCTTGATCGTATCCGCCGTAATCTTTTGATTCAGCCAATTTTCTAAAATCCGGTAACAATTCAAAATCCGCTTCTCCCGTATTGTTTTTATCGAGAATCCCTTTCAAAGTGGTATGCTCTGTATACATCATACCATCATGAGGAGCAGACCCTTCCAATTTACCGTAGGTAATTCTCATTGTTGAGTTCGCGTCTGCCCAATGTTTATCGTTCGGGAACATTTCCAACTTTCCAGCTACATATACCTGTAACAGTTGATCCATTTTCGTGTTGAATGTACGAACCTGAGGAATCACCTGTTGGAAAAACTCTCCGCTCAACGCTTTCCAAAGTTTGAATGCTGGATCATTCTTTTCAAAATCCGCCACTGTAGAATCCGATAAATTATTGAGGAAAGCTTCGAAGCGCGCTTCGTCCACTAACACAGACTTCGAATAAATGGCATTAGCCAATTCCTCGATGGTCATATCATCTTTCTGCAATGCATTAAACGCATCTCCTTGCATTCGATTCAAGTACTCTTCCGTTGTTTTAAGAAAGATCATACGATCCGTTTCGAGGTCGTAATCTTTGAAGAATCCTTTCGCTTTGTTACGCAATGCCTCTACCTCTTGATCCAATTCACCCATTTTCACAATCGCATCGTACTCCGAAATGAACTTTTCGATTTCACGTGATCGTTTGAAGGATTCAGCAGCAACATACATGTACTCGATTGCCATTCCGTAGGCAAAATCATATTGTTTGTACTCCTCAACCAACTGATTCATATCAGAAATAACCGTGCTGTATTTCATTTCCCATGTTGGATTTGTTGCTGCGCGATCATTGTATCGTTTCTCTCTATCTTTTTTGATCTGAATAGCGTTCACTGTTTGAAGTCCACCGATTTGTCCGATCCACTTTTTCCATCCATTGGCTATTCTCGCCTGTTTAGAAGCATACTTGATACGCAATAAATCAGAAGAACGCATACTCGCATCGATTACTCCAAGAGATTTTTCTCTCATTGCAATTCGAGCCGGACGTTCTGTATCCATGATGTAACGTAAATGCTCTGACGATAAATGTTGTTGGGTTGTTCCAGGGAAACCGTACACCATCGTAAACTCACCTGCCACGCGATCTTTCACAGAAACAGGAAAATAGTGAAGCGGCTTGTAAGGTTTGTTGTTTGAGCTGTACTCAGCTGGCTTGTTGTCTGCTCCAGCATAGATACGGAACACTGAAAAATCACCTGTATGACGCGGCCATACCCAGTTATCTGTATCGCCACCGAACTTTCCGATACTACTAGGCGGAGCTCCAACCAGGCGAACATCCTTGAATACTTCCTGAACAATCATGTAGTATTCGTTTCCGTAGTTAAATGGTTTAATATCTGCCACGTAATGCGTTCCTTCGATTGCACGAGCTATCAATTCATCCATATTGGACTGAACCATTTTGGCAAAATCTTCACCTGTCAAACCATCGGTTCCAGCGAATACCGCTTTCGTCATATCTTCAATTCTCACAATACGCGAAGCAGTGAGACCAGGATTGGCTAACTCTTCGTCGAATGTCTTCGCCCAAAAACCGTACTTAATGTAATCGTTTTCAAGTGACGAATGCGATTGCACTTGAGAATACCCACAGTGATGATTCGTTAACAACAAACCTTGATCCGATACTAATTCTGCTGTACATCCACCACCAAAATGCATGATTGCATCTTTCATACTCGATTGGTTCACACTGTAGATGTCTTCCGCTGATAGTTTCATCCCCATTGCTTTCATATCGTCCTCAAACGCTGCAATTAATGAAGGGATCAACATTCCTTCCTCCGCTGATACACGGAAGAGTGAAAACACCACAAATAATAACGCTACACTAACTTTTTTCATACTTGATTTTTGATTGAGCCTAAAGATAGGAATTCGTCGGGAGTTGAAGAATATGATGCCTTATGAATCCCAAGTAAACGCCAATTTCTGTATTTTTGCTTCGTGGAAATGCTCAATTTTATATTTAGACTCGGTGTGGTTTTCGCCATTTTCGGATTCCTATGGGGAATGATTGATATTGGATTGCGTTTGCTTACTTCTGGTAGACAGCGATCACTCACAGAAACCTACCTTCTGAAAGCGGTAAAGTACTTACTACTTGTTGATGTAGTTTTCCTTTTCTGTTTGGGTGACTTGAACACGCACCTGATCGTCTTGAATCAAGTTATTGTCGCTGGACTGGTCTTACTCATGTATTTCGTGGGGAAATTACAGAATTCTCAAAACAGAGTTGCATTGTTTAAAATGATGGGACGAGGTATTCCTCAAGTCCCACAACCACAATTCAATTTGAAAGCAGAGGTAGGTGTTATTACAGGAGCCATTGCCCTTTTTGTCGTATTCTGGTTCTATCCTTGGTTAGCAACGAACGGTGCTTCTCGCTGGTTTCACGAGAGTATTCTAAGTATTGAAAAGGCCTTCTTTTTCGGGTTCATTTTCAAAGTAATTGGTTTCTTCTTTATCCTAAGTATGATCATTAAAATGATTAACGGGTTCACCTTCCTTCTGAATGGAGGTAAGTCGCAACGACCAGATAACGGAATCGACAATAATTACAATGAGAATGACTTCGATGATTACGAAGAGGTAGAGTGATGAAGCATTTTCTCAACGATTGATTCAATCTGAACCAGAACCTTATCCGTATCTCCATTATTGATTACCCAATCGGCCAATTCGACTTTGCGATCATCATCCCACTGGTTGTTCATACGATTGAGTACATCCTCCCGAGATGAGGCATCTCTTTTCATGACACGTTCGATGCGTTCTTCCTTCGGAGCAACCACCAACAACATGGCATCGAACCCTTTGTGTGCCCCAGTTTCAAACAAAATAGCTGCCTCGTTAAACACCAGTTTAGCCTTCGATTGATCTGCAAACTCTTGGAATTTCGCCCGAACACGAGGATGAATAAGATGATTAAGTTGGGCTTTATCTTCTGGATTTTTAAAAATTCGCCCAGCTAAGTATGCGCGATTCAATTGACCATTTTCGTATGCTTGGTCACCGAAGTGAGCTACGATATCCGATCGCAACTGCGCATCATTCACCATTAAATCTTTCCCTTCTTTATCGGAATAGAAAACGGGATACCCCATCGACTCGAGCACTTTGGCAACTGTACTTTTACCAGAGCCAATGCCTCCCGTTAAGCCAATTGTCATTTCTTAGATTTCGTCGATTTCGACGATATTGAAGTCGAGTCCAACGATAGCTGCATAATCTTCTCCAGCTTCTTCCATGTCCTCATCATCTGTTTCAAAATACCAGTTGATTTTGACTTCCACACCGTTGCTATTGATTTTTTCAAGCCGTTTAAACAAGTCTAAAATACATTTAGACGAAGACGTGTTGAAGTATTCCAACTTCATATCAACTTGCGTAGATGTCTTTGGAGACGTTCCATACTCATCCACCCAATCAATTAGTGGTTGAAAAAACTCGATCGAATTTTCTGGAATTGATCTCCCTCGCAATTCCAAAATTCCTGAACCGCTGTCGAAGCTTACAAATGGAGTTTTGGCTGACCCTTCAATGTGCAATTTTTCCATAATTCAATTAATTATTCAATAACAATACTTAAGCAGAAAAACGAGTAATTATCGTCGACTTCGATAAACTCGTATCCCAATTCATTTTTTGACTTTCGTGCGATATCAATAATGCCTAAACCTGCTGTTCCTTTCTTAGAAACACTATTATGGAGAAGGCGTTGTTGATATAGCTCTTTCAATTCTTGCTGATCCAGTTCATTTACCAGAACCAATTTTTTCTTCAGCTCATCCGTACTCACTTTAGGAATATAATTTCCAGTTAGCACCAAAATTTTCTCATCCACATACTTAACCATCACAATTGCAGCATTTTTAGAACCTGTTATTGGTGCTTCAGCAGCGGCTACATCAATATGATGATATAAGTTTTGAAAACATTCTACAAGCACATTGAAAACGCGCTTCTTCATTTGCATAGGGATCGAGAGCTCAATCATTTTTGACTCCATGATATGCAAAATGGATGTTAAGAGCTCTGCTGAGAACTCTCCTTTGAATGAAAGAATGACTTTCTCATCCTCCATTCTTTGATAAAAATCATAAACATCCTTTAATGCCATATCGTCAAGAGCCAAATATACAGATTCCAAATTACAAATCCCTGTGTTCGATTCGTAAAATGTACTATCTTCTATAAACGTGACTATCTGATCGTTAAACCAAATAAAAACTTCGATTAATTGAGTCAAAAAGTACCTCAGAAACACTCGTGAAAACAGTAATTCATCCCTACGCTATCTGACACGCATCAACTTCCTCAAAAGTTGTCTATCTTTGCCTTTATGAATAC
>JBFHGY010000106.1:0-7949 GCA_041582905.1 Crocinitomicaceae bacterium
ACACCTGCTTCATAAGCTGACTCTAACAAACGTTTCTCCCAGCTAATGAGCTCGAACCAATAGTAGAATTTCTCATATTTTTCAGCTGTCGACTTTGCTCTCACCACAAATTTCTCACATTCCTTGTACAATGCCTTATTGTAGAGGATCTCAACGTTCTTGATTTCTTGTTTGAGAATACTATTTACAGATTGCTCACTGTAGTACGCGCGCAAACTTTTCAAGATTAACTTGTAGAGATGATTCTTTTCTGACGGAAGATGTTTGATAAATGTTTCACCTTCGAATTCCTCTTTCAACTCCTTCTCATCGTACTCCTCTTGTTTCTCCACGAAATCAAAGATTTTCAGATAGTTCTTATCTCCAGACTGAAGTGAAGAAGACAATTTAAAAAAGCGTTTTTCAGACTTCGTGAGCGATTTAATAAGCTTGAACAACTCCGTAGACGGCTTCATAAACAAGGAATTTTAGAGATGATTTGACGCCTAAAATAAACATTAAGAATGAAATGATAAAACTTGATTCAACTATTTAAAAACGATGTTAATACGATTTAGTTCGTCGTTCACACCTCAAAACAAGATTATCAGGCAACCCGATCATAGGTTGGAAATACAAGAAAGACCTTGGTTTCCCAAAGTCTTTCACAAACAACAACAAACTAAAACCTTCCAATGAGATCACCGGAGGGTTACCTTATCACCCGCAGACAAAACAACATCTTTGCGGGTGAAGCCATTTATTCTCGCAAGAGAACTCGCTTTAATACCGTATTCTTGCGACAATTCATTGAGGGAAGACTCTTCCTTCACTGTAATTTCCTTTTTCTTTTTCAAGAATGTTCCCACTCTTTTTTTGTTGATATACACTTTATCTCCTTCTTCCAAAAAATCTTTCTTTGGATCGAAATCGTTGTAACGATACAATTGCCCAAGTGTTAAACCGAATTCTTGTGCAATCTTGTAAAAGGTATCACCTTTTTTCACAACCACGTACTTCGATCTTTTTCCTTTGATGGCCACTTCATGCTTGTTCGACATCGATTCATTTGTTGCTATCAACTCAGGTTGAGCAACAATTTCAGGAACCATTCCTTTATCGTACTGATCGAGCTCTAAATCTTCAATCAATTTAATCAACAATTGCGGATACTGTGGATTTGTGGCGTATCCTGCCTTTCTCAGTCCTTTTGCCCAAGCCTTGTAATCAGTCAATTGTAAATCAAACAAGAATGCGTAGCGATCGTACTTATTCAAAAACAAGCTATGATCTTCATAGGATTGCTCTGCTGATTTGTACACGCGGAAGCACTCTCCTTTTGCGTCATCGTCCATATACATTTTCTTACCTGTCCAACCATGACATTTAATTCCGAAATGATTCTTTCCTTTTACCGCCAATTCAGAATTCCCAGATGCACTTTCCAAAATCCCTTGCGCCAACGTAATGCTCGCAGGAATATTATGCTCCTTCATTTGACGAATGGCTTCCGTCTTCCACATTTCGACATAGTCGTTTCGAGATAGCTTTTGATGTGTGTTTGCCTGACTTGATAAAGCCAGTACTACACTAACAGAAGTGAGAAATAATTTCATAATGTTTGTTGTTTTGCATTCTCTATTACGCGGATTGACGTGTTTAGTTACGAAATATTGTGGAAAACTTTATTATTATTGTTAATAACGTCTAAAACCCACGCTATTCAAGACATTATGTCATGTGTAGAGAGCTTAAACTGTCAAAAAATCAGTCTTTCACCTAAAAATTAGAAGTGGTTCAAATTTTGTCGACTCAAAAGAAAATTGATGAAAATATGGACATAAATAAATTTACGATTCGAACGCAGGAGGTACTGCAAAAAGCACAGAATCTTGCCGTAGAATCATCTAACCAAACAATAGAACCAGCACACATCTTAAAAGCGATGTTTGAGGTAGACAAAGATGTTGTACCGTATATATTGAAAGATTTGGGCGTTAACCAAAGCACATTGGAAATGGCCACTTCTAAAATTATTGAGTCGTATCCACGTGTTACAGGCGGACAACTACACATGTCGAATCAAACAAACAAATTGATCAACTACGCATTCAATGAGATGAAGCAGTTTGACGATGAGTTTGTTTCTGTTGAAATCCTCTTTTATGCACTCACCTACTCAACTGAGTCGATTGGCGAGTTATTGAAAGACAATGGTATCACACGAAAAAAGATTAAAGAAAGTATTATGAATTTGAGAAATGGAGACTCTGTTACCTCCAACAGTCCTGAAGGGAATTACAAATCGTTGGAGAAATACGCTAAAAACCTAAATGAGTTAGCGAAAACGGGGAAATTAGATCCTGTTATTGGTCGTGATGACGAAATCCGAAGAGTTCTTCAAATTTTAACGCGACGTACCAAGAACAATCCGATTTTGATTGGAGAACCTGGAGTTGGTAAAACCGCAATTGGTGAAGGAATAGCACACCGTATTATCGAAGGTGACGTTCCGGAAAACTTGAAAAGCAAAATAGTTTACTCATTGGACATGGGAGCTCTAATTGCTGGCGCCAAATACAAAGGTGAGTTTGAAGAACGATTAAAGTCGGTCATTAAAGAGGTGACAAAAGCAGATGGCGAGATTATTCTTTTCATTGATGAAATCCACACACTTGTTGGCGCTGGTGGCGGTGGCGAAGGAGCCATGGATGCGGCAAACATTTTAAAACCTGCCTTAGCTCGTGGAGAACTGCGTGCGGTTGGTGCTACAACGTTGAATGAGTACCAAAAATACTTTGAAAAGGATAAAGCACTTGTTCGTCGATTCCAAACAGTAATGGTGAATGAACCAAGTACGGAAGACGCTGTTTCTATTCTCCGTGGAATCAAAGAAAAATACGAAAGTCACCACGAGGTACTCATTAAGGACGAAGCAATTATTGCGGCTGTTGAACTTTCACAGCGCTATATCACAGAACGACAGCTTCCAGACAAGGCCATTGACTTGATCGATGAAGCAGCATCGAAATTGCGCATGGAGATCAATTCCAAACCTGAGGAGTTAGATGAGTTAGAGCGTAGAATCATGCAGTTGGAAATTGAAAAAGAAGCTATCAAACGTGAGAAAGACACCGAAAAAGTGAGCGCGATTGATCGTGATTTGGCCGAATTGAGCGAAAAGCGAGACAGTTTCATGGCAAAATGGAAATCTGAGCGAGATATCGTAGATACAATACAGACCGTGAAGAAAGATATTGAAAACCTGAAACTGGAAGCTGATCAAGCAGAGCGTTCTGGAGATTATGGAAAAGTGGCCGAAATCCGCTATGGAAAAATTAAGCAAGCTGAGGAAAAGTTGGAAGCAACAAAGGCAGAAATGCTCAAGATTCAGCAACACTCGAAGATGATCAAAGAGGAAGTTGACGCGGAGGAAATTGCCGAAGTCGTTTCGAAATGGACAGGAATTCCTGTAAACAAAATGCTGGAAGGCGAACGCTCCAAACTCCTTCGATTGGAAGAAGAGTTATCAAAACGAGTGGTTGGACAACACGAAGCAATTGGCGCACTCTCGGATGCTGTTCGAAGATCACGCGCTGGATTGCAGGACCAAAAACGCCCAATCGGCTCTTTCATTTTCCTTGGAACAACTGGAGTTGGGAAAACAGAATTGGCTAAAACACTTGCAGAATATCTCTTCAACGACGAAAATGCGATGACACGAATTGACATGTCGGAATACCAAGAGAAACATGCCGTAAGCCGATTGGTTGGAGCACCTCCAGGGTACGTTGGATACGATGAAGGTGGGCAATTAACAGAAGCTGTTCGACGACGCCCCTACTCGATTGTCTTGTTTGACGAAATCGAAAAGGCTCATCCAGATGTATTCAATGTCTTGCTTCAAGTGTTAGACGATGGAATCCTGACAGATAACAAAGGTCGTACGGTGAACTTCAAGAATACGATCATCATTATGACATCCAATCTTGGTTCGAACCTAATTCACGAACGCTTCGATGGCGTGAGTGAGTCAGAATTCGAACAGGTCGCCGATAAAACAGAATACGAAATCATGGAATTGCTCAAGCAAACAATTCGACCTGAATTCTTGAATAGAATTGATGAAACGATTTTATTCTTGCCATTGACAAAACAAAACGTCCGCGAGATCGTTATATTACAATTGAAAGCTCTTCAGAAACGTTTATCGAATCAGGGCATCAAACTTGTAGTGAAGGAAGAGGCGATTGATTGGATTGCTGAAGCAGGATACGATCCGTTCTTTGGAGCGCGACCGGTGAAGCGAGTGATTCAAAAGCAAGTGATGAACGAGCTATCGAAAGCCTTGTTAGGAGATCGAATTGACGCCAGCAAGAATGTCGTAATGGACGAATTGGAAGGTCACATCGTATTTCGAAAACCGATCAACGAGGAAGAAGAAGTAATTCTTGACTAAAACCATTGTTTAAAAGTTACACGAGGGATGTCGAAAGGCATCCCTTTTTTTGTTCGTGTGATATGTGTATTTTCGAAACATGAAATCGATCAAATATCTTGTTTCTATACTTACAGGAATATTACTTATCCTCAGTATTTGGATGGCATGGAAAGCTTCATCTATTGAGGAAGATGTCGTTAGCTCTGGGCTTCATCTTGTTTTCTACTTACCATTACTTGTTTCGCTTTTCTGTGTACGGATTGCTTTGTCATCGGATCGTAAAATTCGCTTTCTTACATTTGCTTTCGCACTTACCGTAATTATCTTATCTACATACAGTTGGACTCAATCATCTGAATTGCTAGTTGTAGGAAAAGTAAGTTTGGGAATTCTTCCTGTTTTAATTGGTTCTGCCTTGATTCTTTTACTCGATAACACGTCAAAAGTGAGTAAGGCCTTGCAAGTTCTTTTAGGAATTATTGCGCTTTTGCTTTCCTGCTTTGTTTTTGTTGGAGTGAGTGAATATACTTTGTATACAACTCTTCTTGTTGGAATGGTGATCGCATCAATTGGAACGGTTGGACTACTGATTTTCGGTCGTCCAAACTAGAAAAAGACCAATTAAACCTACCTATTTTTCACTCGAACGTACGAACCACTTTGCCCATTTTTCCCTAGCAAAATTGCATTCTCTCCTTCAAAAGTAGCCTCGAATTCTGATGTCGTACTTTGTCCATAAGCAGAAAACAAAGGAGAAGCGATTTTCTTCTCACTTACTACAAATTCAAAGTTGGAATTTCTCTTGATACCGGATAAAAGAACATCTCCTTTTTCCATGAACATTTTCACGTATTTATTATCGTTCAGTTGAGTAATAACCCCTTTGAAAACTCCTTTTTCATCTTTGGAGATCTCCATCTCAATTCCGTCTAAGATACCGCGATCCGTCAATTTCCACACACCTAGAAATTGAGCATCTGGAGTTTCCGACATCTTTGATGCATCGCAGCTCGAGAGCACAATGAAAAACGTGAAAATTGTTAATAGATATCTCATACAGATCAATTCAAAGCTAAACGAAGTTACTTCACATACGTTCCATAACCATGCAGACGTTTCATCCAGTATTCTGACTTCTCCACATTGGTAATAATGATACCGCTACCAGAGCTCGCATGGATCATTTGGAGCGGTCTCCCCTTGTCTGAAACTACAATTCCGACGTGTGAAATACCTGAACCATTGTTAAAGAACACCAAATCTCCTTTTTGTATTTCTTTCGCCTTTAACTTTTTAGAAGAAGCATATTGGTCGGCCGCTCGACGTGGAAGTTCCATGCCATTTTGCCCCATCACGTAGGATGTGAAACCAGAACAATCAAAACCACCAGGTTTATTCCCTGCCCAGACGTATGGCGTACCTAATTGCTGCTTCGCTACAGTCATAATCTCACCACGGAGACCGATAATTTCGACACTTTCGATTTCATTCGACGTATTATCGATGGCCATTTGATTCGCATCATTCCCTGCATCGACGTTGGGCACTTCCTCGAACAAGCGATCGATTAAATCTTGAACTTCTTCAAATCCTTCCTGATCTCCCATTCGCTTGAGGTCACCAGCCCACGAAATCATATCTGAGCGTAGCCATGACAATTCGTACATGTGAGCGTTGAAAATCTTGGTCCCTACCTCTGAACGCTTCACCTCATTAAACATACGCTCCGCATCTTCCAAGGCTTCAGGATGACGTGACAACCAGAATCCATTCTGACAAAGTTGAAACAAACTGATACTTCTATAATACGTTGGCATCATCGAGTAATCATATTCTGGCTTATCCAACAAACGCCCCGCCTTACGGTAGGTTCTTTTGTAGTGACCTTGAGAATAGTACATCTCTAAGCGATCGAAATGCTTATTCTGACCATAGGCTGTGCTCATTGAAAACACGAAGACCACAAACAGGAAAATCTTAAACGACTGATACATACATTGCGAATTAACAAAAAAAACTACCTCTTCAAACTTCTTCGTTCAAAAATCAATCCACAAAACCAATGTGAATAGCTTATCTGCTCTGCGAATTAACATATTTTGCCAAAAATATCTGTATACTTTCAGCAGAAATCCCGTTATTTAGTCGTTACAATCTTATTAGATTGAAATTCTAGAACGAAACACAACAACATGATCAGAATATCCTCCCTTTTTGCCTTTATCGGAATAACTGTATTCAGTTACGCCCAAATTGATGAAAGCAAAATTGCAACAACCCAAAAATTTGATGAAGTAATTACTTATGTCAATCAATTGTATGTTGACGACGTAGACAGTGAAAAATTGACGGATGCCGCAATTGTCGCTTTGCTAGAGAAATTGGACCCACACTCTACTTTCATCTCAAAGGAAGAAGTGGAAGATGCCAATCAGCAGATTAACGGAAATTTTGTTGGAATTGGGATTCGCTTCCAGATTCTTCGCGACACGCTCATGGTAGTTGCAACCATTCCGGGCGGACCTTCTGAAAAATTGGGACTTTTACCAGGAGACAAAATTGTGCGTATCGACACGGAAAACGTCGCTGGAATTGGATTGAAGAACAGTCAAGTGAGAGATCGTCTTTTGGGAGATCGGGGTACAAAAGTGACGGTAGCCATCCAACGCAAAAAGAAAAGTGATCCGATTGATTATGTGATTACGCGAGATGTGATTCCTGTAAATTCAGTGGACGCATCATACATGCTTTCAAATGAAACGGGATACATTAAACTAAATTCATTCTCACGGTCAACCTACAAGGAAGTGAAAGAATCCATTCGTGCTTTGAAAGATCAAGGAATGAAAAATCTTGTATTCGACCTGCAAGGAAACGGTGGAGGATTGCTGTACGCTGCGAAGTATTTGGCTGATGAATTTCTATCAGATGATAAGTTGATTGTATATTCTGAAGGACGGGCACAACCACGCGTCGATTTGAAATCTGAGCGCAAAGGATTATGGGAAGATGGACGATTGATTCTATTGACGAATGAATATTCTGCATCAGCAAGTGAGATTTTATCTGGAGCTGTACAAGACTGGGATCGTGGTTTGATCGTTGGAAGAAGATCGTATGGAAAAGGACTCGTTCAACGCCCGATTGATTTAACAGATGGATCTCAAATTAGATTGACAATTGCCCGTTACTACACACCAAGCGGAAGATCGGTACAGAAATCTTATGAGAACCTAGACGATTACCGAAACGACTTAATTAATCGCTATGATCGTGGTGAGTTTTCGAACAAAGATTCGATTTCGCTACCCGATTCATTGAAATATTATACCTTGAAAAACAAGCGTGCTGTTTATGGAGGAGGCGGAATTATGCCTGATTATTTCGTTCCATTGGACACCACCGAATCAAGTGATTTCTTATCTGACTTGGTTCGTTCTGGCGCATTTAACAGTTACTCGTTGACTTATGTAGATGAAAATCGCGAAAAAATTCTTCAGGACTACCCTACTTTTGCTGATTTCAAGAA
>JBFHGY010000107.1:0-7910 GCA_041582905.1 Crocinitomicaceae bacterium
AGGTTTACGTTTTTCGCATCAATTTCAGGATTGAAATAAATTTCCTTTGGATTTGAGCCGTTGAAATAACCGTCAATATCAAAATGTCCGCCTGCCGCATCCATATTGAGATGATCGACGTGGATGTAATGATCGGGTGTGGTGCGCAAGTTTCCTTTCAAATTGTGAATGAGGTAGCGATGATAATTCAAGTGATCAATATCTAAATGATAGGTCATGTCCGTAAACGGAAGTTCGTAGATGTTGAATCCAGAATCGTGATCGACCTCGGGGACTGAAGTTCCTTTTCGCTCTGCCTTATTCTTTTTAATCGCAGGAGCAGGATTGTACTTGATTAGTTGATCAATATCGAGGCGAGAGGCAGTAATGGAGAAATGATTATCCCTTTTCTTTACTTTTTCATCCTCGCCCAGATAATAGTGAAGGGTTGTTTTAAACGCTGATTTACCCAGTTTTCCGTGGAAATCTTCCACCACCAAATGATCATCTTCGTAGTGTACGCGACCATTGAAATTCTCGAAACGAAGCGGATGTACCTTCATCGTAGCATCGAAACGATCTAGATTTAAGTCAACGGATTTGAGTTCATCATCGTAGTGAAGATAGGTAAACCCATGAAGCTTGAGCTGATCGAATTCTTCATGTCGGTATTCTTCGGGAACGTAATTTTCGCCTTTGTAGGAGAACAGCGATTCCAATTGTAGCATGTTTGAAGCGAGATCAAATTCAATTTTTGAATCACCTCCGGGATGCTCGTCCAGCCATTTCTCGTAATGTTCCAATTTTCCGGTAAACAGGAAATCACTTTTGTCAATCATTCCTTTGAATTCAACCACACGTAGATCTTGTTCTTCTACGAAGATATCAGCATGAAAGTCGTGGAGCGTATGCGGATAATGCTTCAGTTTCGCGTACATGTTCTCAATGAAAAATTCTCCTTTCGGAAGGTATTTGGATTCCGTAAACGATCGCGCTGAAGCCTTGAAATCGAAGTCCATTTTTAGGTTCTCAATTTGCTCATCAAATCCATTTTTTTCTTTTCCGCCAGTAATTTCAAAAATATCGAGATACTTACTGGTGATGTTGAGACGCGTATCTACTTCTTTGTCCGTGTGATGCAGAATAGCGGGCAAATCATCAATCGTTCCTACAATTTCTAAGTCAGATTTCCCGTACAGTAAATCGAAGATTTTCACAGATGCTTTGTGACCATGCACTTCTGTTAGGAAATTGAAATTCTTGATGGGAAGATCCAAATCATCAGACGCGAAATGTACGTTCTTCAAGGCGATCTTCATTTCGTATTCCTCATTGAGTTTCGATACAGCGTGTTCTGGATTATTTAGATCAATAATGTCTTCGAATTGCACATCGAATTCGCCTTTCCCTCCAACATTATGAAGGTGATCCATGTTGAGAAATTTAGAAATGAAACCAATGTCAAATTTCGAGCTTAAGTCCAGTTCTACGAGCGGTGCCGTGAAATCGGTGATGTCGATATTTGCTTTTACAGAACCTCCTGTTGGCTTAGCGGTAAAATTATGAAGCGTAGCTTTCATCGATTCCGGGTTCCGCGTTTTTCCATTGGTGAAGCTCGCGTCAAAGTTGATTCCACTGATCTTTTTCTGTGTTTTCGGATTAATTACATATCCGTTCTTACAGCCAAATTCGGCATCTACTTTCGGACTGTGCCCATTGATTGATTTTCCTTTTACGCTTGATGTAAGGTAAATTTCACCTTCATTCTCGTATTGTCTCAAGGTAGGAATCAAATGCTCGGGCGCCATGGCCACAAATAAGTCAAAATTGGGTTTGTTTCCGTTGAATTTGAGATCGAGAAAAACGTCGTTCAGGAAATCAATACTTCCTTCCATGTTGAATTCAGATCCTTCGAAGTGTACAGCAGTAGGAGAGATCGTCATGATGTCCTTACCTTTCAAAAAGTCAATCTGCGTGTCCAAATCCAAGTGTTTGTGCTTGAAGAAAGTTGTGTCGTTGTTTTGAATGATGTTCAACATGAATCGTGCATCGCATGCGGCCAAAACGTGATTCGATGACGTTTCAAACTTTGCATGCGCGTCGTTCACAAAGGCTTCAATTTTCAGTCCATTCGCTTCATTCAACTTAGTGATGTCGACATTCTCCAGTTCAATTTTCTTCAAGTCAAGATGAAACTCTTCTTCCGCACTTTCGATCTCTTTTTCAGAGCTCAAGGCATTGACAATATTGAATTCACCATTGGGATGTTGAACGAGATTGATTTCTCCGTCTTCCAACTTGATCTTTTTGACTTCCATCTTCCCCGTGATGACCGTCCACAGGTTAAATCCAACGTAAACATCCTGCAATTGGATCAGTGGCGTTCCTGTTTTTTGCTTCGATTCAAATACTTTAACATTCTCCAAATCAATAGAGATATAGGGGAAGTTCTCAAACATGGAAATATGCGAACCACTCAGTTCTGTAGCTCCTCGGAAGTCTTTATTGAGATCTTTTACCAATCCTTGGACAATAGCATCTTGTTTCACGTAAACAATAAGTACCACGGTGAAAAAGAGTAGGATGGGTAAGCCAATGGTGACGATCGCAAAGCGTTTCCAAAAACGTTTACTGCGCACCCAGCGCTTGAGTGTACTGCCAATTTTTGCCATGTATACAACCTTTGTTTGATTCGAACCTTGAAGTTACGCAATTTCAAACGGAATATAACGTGAGTTCGGGATGAACGCTTCGAGGAATGTCAAAAAGACTATTTTTTTACTGATTAGCTGCTTGTGAATCAGTATTTAAGCGTTTCGCTAAATAAACACCCATGCTAAAGCATGCTTGAAGTAAATATCCGCCAGTGGGAGCGTTCCAATCGAGCATTTCGCCAATGCAATAAGTGTTTGGAAGATTAATCAACTCGAACTTTTCATCGATTGCTTTCATGGAAACGCCACCTGTTGTGGAAATGGCCTCATCGATTGGAGCAGCGCCAATGAGTGTTAAAGGAAAACGTTTGATGTATTGTGCTAATGTTGTTTTGGATAGAAAAGCTTCCTTATCCAAAAAATGTTTGAGCAGATGAACCTGGGCTTTACTCAAATGGAGTTTTTTCCGAAGAAGGTCTGTCATTTTTAGATTCGATTGCTCCAATTTCTGCTGTACTTCCTCAACAGAAAGCATGGGTTTGAAATCGATATAGACGATAGCATTTCCATGGATCGAAAGTTGGTGTTGGACTTCTGGACTCAATGCGTAAATGGCGTTTCCTTCAAGTCCAAACTGGGTGAGAACAACTTCGCCTTTCGTCGTTTTTTCGTTAGACGAAATGGTAATATTCTTGAGAGGAGAACCTTCAATTTTTGCTAAAAGATCGGGTTGCCAATCGACTTGATAAGAGCAGTTTGCAGGGAGAAAAGGAGAGGTAGGTATTCCTTTTTCGTGAAAGGTGTTCAACCAGTTTCCATCTGATCCCGTAACTTTCCAACTAGCTCCTCCCAAGGCGAAGATAACTAGGTCCGCTTGAATCGTTTTTTCCGAGTGAAATGTCAAGTTGTTTTCAGCGTTCCAGCCCTTCCAAGTGTGCTCAAACTCGAAATGAACCTGCTTTTCTTCCAAGACAGAAAGAATGCGATTCAATACTTCAATCGGCTTGATTCCTTTTTCCGGGTATACGCGTTTGCTAGATCCAATGAAAGTGGGGATTCCAATCGATTCCAACCAACGTCGGAAGTCTTCGTTGGTAAAAGATGTCAGTGCTGTTTTCACTATTGGATCGTTCGAATACCTCGATATCAACTGATCCATCGGTTCTGAGTGCGTCAAATTAAAACCACCTTTCCCAGCAACTAAAAACTTGCGCCCGAGCGATTTGTTTCTTTCATAAATGGAAACATCAAAAAGGGTGGGATCGAGAAAAGCAGCTAATGCGAGAGCGGAGGGTCCGCCACCAATTATTGCAACCGATTTCTTCATCCGCCAAAATTACCATTTATCGGAGGGAATGGTACACTTCTTAGAAAAAGTAACTCACTTTTAGGTAGACTGCACCGCTGGTTTGAATGGCGTAGCTTGCTCCGTTGTACACGCGCTGCTGACCGATGCCAATATTCGATTCAATTCCCACGTCGAAACGTTCTGCTAAAGCTAAATCGATTCCAACGGGAATAAATGCGCGTGCAAATAAGGAAGACTTCCCGTTGTATACATTGAACTCAGAATTGGGAATCTCGTTGGTTTGTCCGCTGGAAAAATGCTCCGCAACAGAAGTCTTGTCACTAAACGTGGAGCCAACTCCTAAGCCAATTCCTCCGTGTAAAGTAAATCGCTTCGCAAAAGATGGATTGTATTTCCAGATGTAGGAACCTTGCAGACTCAATTCTTTAAATCGGGTAGAGTAGGCAACGGATTTGTAGGCTCCCGTTTCTGTTTGTAAAACATAAGACAGGTGCGTTCCTCTCACCATATAGATTAATCCTAAGCGAATTTCCTGGTTTTTGGAATACTCATTTTTAGATTTATTCAATGGAATCAAGGCTACAGATGCTCCAACACGCGAACCTTCCACATCACGATCGTAGGTGACTGTGTGTCCTGTCAAATCTCGCTCAATCTCAGCAGGATTTTGCGTTAAGTCATTCATGGTTTCCAAATCAATTGCTGCATATCGATCTTTCATTCCTCCCAATTCAAACGAAACGGAGGCCAGGATGAATTTCTTCTTAGGTAAACTATCCGCTTGTTGAGCCATGCTGAGAAAGGGCAAGCAAATGAGAAAGGGGAGTAAGTAGTTCGTTTTCATGTAGTATCGATTGACAAGACCTAAAACTACATTTTCTTTGGTAATGGTTCAAATTCGAGCGTGTTTATTTAATTCGTTTTGGAAAGAATGTTAAATAAATGTAGATATGAAACCTCGGTACTTACCTAGGTAGTAATTATGAGAATTATTCCGTAAATTCGTTTATATGGATGGAATTAAATTTGATTTAGGAAAGGGGTTTATTTTCAGTAAACACACACCTAAAGACATTCCGCATTTCGATCGGGTATTCGATATCTTTAAAGAGCTACTCACGCATACCTCTGGAAACATTGAAGAAGCCTTTGAGTGGTTGGATACCCTTGATCAGGAGTATGCTATTTTCACCGATGAATATACTAAAGACGATTTCATTGAAGATCTGAAGAAACGTGGATACATTCGGGAAGATAAAGATCAGAAAGATGGAAATTCTGGCAAAGGAAAGGGAAAGCACCTTCTAACGGCGAAGCTAGAGGCAGCGCTACGTGAATATGCCTTGGATCAGATTTTTGGGAAGCTCAAGAAAAGTGGAATTGGGAATCACAAAACATCGAAAGTTGGAGTAGGCGATGAGCGCGATGGAGATCATCGTTCATATCAATATGGAGACGAATTATCGCGCATCAACATGACGGAAAGCCTCAAAAATGCCCAAGTGAATCATGGTATTGGAGATTTGCGACTCACGGAGAACGATTTGATTGTTGAAGAAACGAAGCACAAGGCTCAAATGAGTACCGTTTTGATGATTGATATCAGTCACTCCATGATTCTATACGGAGAAGATCGCATTACTCCAGCCAAAAAAGTGGCCATGGCGTTGGTGGAATTGATTCGCCGGAAATATCCAAAAGATACGATCGATATTATCGTCTTTGGAAATGAAGCCTGGCCAATAAAAGTAAAGGATTTACCTTACTTGCAAGTCGGACCATACCATACGAATACGGTCGCAGGGCTTGAGTTGGCAATGGATATACTCCGAAGAAAGCGGAATACGAACAAGCAGATTTTCATGATTACGGATGGGAAGCCAAGTTGTGTGAAACTCCCGAATGGAGAGTTTTACAAGAATAGCAATGGTCTCGATCGAATGATTGTGGGCAAATGTCTCAACAAGGCGGCTCAGGCAAGAAAATTGAAAATTCCAATTACCACATTTATGATTGCTCAGGATCCGTATTTACGACACTTTGTGGAGATTTTTACGGCTCAGAATCAAGGGAAGGCCTTTTTAACTGGACTCTCTGGTTTGGGGCAAATGATTTTTGAAGATTACGAAAAAAATAGAATTAAACGCATTTAATCATTTTTTAATGAGAGAAGAAACAACATTTGGAGAATTAAAAAAGGCAGGATTCGTTCATAAAACAATGAGTGAAGAGTTACAAGTAAACCTAATTGATCGAATCAAAAAGGATCAACCTGCATTTGATGGGTTGTGGGGATACGAAGACACCGTGGTTCCTCAATTGAAGAAGGCTATTTTGGCTGGACATCATATCAATCTCCTAGGATTACGTGGGCAAGCAAAAACGCGTATTGCTCGTAGCATGGTCGATTTGTTGGACGAGTACATGCCAATTGTTAAAGGATCGGAAATCAACGACAGTCCTTTTGAACCCATTTCGAAATACGCAAAGGATTTATTGGAAGAAAAGGGAGATGATACACCAATCGAATGGGTGCATCGCTCTGATCGATTTTTCGAGAAGTTGGCGACACCAGACGTAAATGTCTCGGACTTAATTGGAGACATTGATCCTATCAAGGCGGCGACACTGAAATTGCCTTATTCGGATGAGCGCGTGTTACACTATGGTATGATTCCCCGTGCGAACCGATGCATTTTCGTTCTCAATGAACTCCCTGATCTGCAAGCGCGTATTCAGGTTTCATTATTCAACATCCTGCAAGAAGGAGACGTACAAATTCGTGGTTTTCAATTGAGAATGCCACTGGATATTCAATTTGTGTTTACGGCGAATCCTGAAGATTATACCAATCGAGGAAGCATCGTGACTCCATTGAAGGACAGAATCGGATCGCAAATTTTTACGCATTACCCGAAAACCATCGAGTTGGCAAAAAGCATCACCGATCAGGAAGCGTACATTTCCAGTGAAGACAGATCACGCGTATACATTCCTGAGCTGGCAAGAGATTTACTCGAACAAGTAGCATTCGAAGCCCGAGAAAGCGAATATGTTGACGCGAAGAGTGGGGTAAGTGCTCGAATGACAATCTCAGCAATGGAAAATTTGGTCGCTGGTGCCAAACTACGTTTGATTGAATCTGGCGGCGATCGTACAGCTGTTCGATTGATTGATTTTATGTCGATTATCCCATCGATTACTGGGAAAATTGAGTTGGTGTATGAAGGAGAGCAAGAGGGAGCCGCTGAAGTAGCAAAATTGCTTATTGATAAAGCAGTTGTTTCGACCTTCGAGCGTTTCTTTCCTCGTGTTCCAAAGTTGGAGAAGGAAGGTGTGAAGACACCGTTTACCGATATCATTGAGTGGTTCGATTCTAATTATTTGGAACTGAATTATACGGATCAGGATGATGCCTTTATTGAAAACTTATCGGCAATTGATCCCCTGGAAAAGTTACTCGAAGAATACCAACCAGAATTAAGAGGAAGCAGTAAATCTTTCTGCAAAGAATTGGTGATTTGGAGTTTAGCTGCTAGTGATAAGTTGGATAAAACAACAACGGAAAAGGCATTTAAGTTTGATGCGGAAGGCATGAGTCAGTCATTTTTTGGAGATAATTAAGTCGCTCTAGGATTAGTTTAAAAGAAATATCACAAAAATTTCATTGATCTGTAAGTACGGAGTTTTGATTTCGTCTCAATGCCTATATTGCGAAATAATTAAGGTAAGAAACTACTGAAAACTCACTTCGGATCGGATGAACATTAAGAATGATCATTTTTCTGGGAATACGCGAACTGGAATCATCTTTTTCTCGCGCTCACGCAATTGTGAAGCAAGAAATAAGAAGTGGCATCCTTCTCATTCAAAGAATCTGGAAATTGCCCAGCATCTTATTGAGACCACCAAATCGGTATTACACGAAACAGGTTACGATGTAATCATCATTGATGAAACGAAACAGC
>JBFHGY010000108.1:0-7877 GCA_041582905.1 Crocinitomicaceae bacterium
CGGGGTTCGGCTCCGCTCACCCCACGGGTTAAATTGATATTGTATCAGGGCGGGGTTCGGTTCCGCTCACCCCACGGGTTGATTGATATTGTATCATGGCGGGGTTCGGTTCCGCTCATCTCACGGGGTTAATTGATATTGTATCGTGGCGGGTGAGCGGAGCCGAACCCCGCAATCACAACACCAACCCAAAAAACTACCAGGTGAGCGGAGTCGAACCCCAAATTATCCCTACCTTCAATCTCCAAGAAAAACTGAATTCATTCCATGATCCAACTTTCCTTCAAGCCCTTTCTCGATTTTCTGAAAGAAAATACCATTGAGCGCACAAGAAGTCGATTCATGGATTCAATTATTCAGAATTTCCAGATGGAAAAAACGGCATTTCATGCCATTGTTCGTGGATCAAAAATCTATCATGTTGCGATTGAATTCGACACGAAAAAGGTGAAAAAGGCCACGTGTTCCTGTCCGTATGAAGGTCCAGGCGCTTGCAAACACATCGTGAATGCCATCGTGAAAGCAGATCAGCAATTGCGCGTTCTGAAGGAGAAGGAAAAAAGGAGAGAGGAAGAGCCGTCAAGCGATCTCGAATTGCACCGAATCGATGACAAACTAATTTTGGAAAATCAGCCAATTTTGGAGCTCTCTGAAATGGAAATTGCGCGCATTTCTGCTCCACGCGTCGAAAAGCATTACGCGTGGGATACTATGCGCATCTTGAATGCCGAAGTGTTTCCAGATCATCTTTCTGGAGTGTTATACAATCCTCGGGCCGAGGCAACCTACTTCAATATTCTACAAAAGAATGGGAATGCCGTATTGATGTGTTCTTGTGATAATGCCGAGGAGGAATTATGTGGACATCTGAATTTTCTTCTGAATGAAATTCTCGAGGAGCGCGAATATCAATTGCCCTTTGATCACGCATATCGCCATTCTTTATTGAAACGATCGGCTTCGGAAATGGGTATGGATAATCCCGATCGTATGGACGAATTATTCGAAATCACCATTGAGGGAGGTCGCGTGTTTGTCGAGTCGAAGGTGAACGTGCTTAACCTGAACTCTGAAACGGTGAAGTCGCTCAAACAAGAATTGATTCCTGAATTTCAATTCCCAAAAAGTAGTAGTGAGGTGGACGTCCAGAAAATGATTGTTGTATCGGAGAATCACTACGCTGATCGTATCGACTTCAAATGGATGCAGGCTCCGCTCACCAAAGCGGGAAAAATCAAATCGCCCGTCACATCAGTAGACATCTTAGAAGAAATCAGAACGAATTCTGCAGGGGAAGCTTTACCCTTTTATTTGGCGCTTCTCGAACAGAAAATGAGTGATGAAGTGCCTGAGCTGAATAAACAATTGGCGCAATCGAAGCAGATTATTCGAAATCCATTTGACTATTCGTTTTACGTTTTCGAGAATAAAAAACACTTTGTTTCGAAGATTACGGCGAAATCTTTAAGGCCAATTGAAGTGAAGCGTGTGGAGACCAGTGCTACAATTTTCGTTGAGCAACAAAATGATTATTACGTGTTGACGTGCTCCGTAAAGGTGGAGAATAATGTATTGAGTAGTAAACGAATCAAGTTGACAGGTTTGTTTTATTATTGGCAAGGAGATACCTTGAATCTTATTGATAATCCTGCCGTGATTCGAATAATTAACTTCTTCGATGAAAACAAACACGAGTTATTCATTCATACATCTCAGTTTTCGAGATTTCGGGAAGATTTCCTGCAAAAATTGGAGCAATCCATCTCAGTTAAGTACGATTTCGTAAAGAAAGCGCCCAAGCGCGTGGTTAAGGAGCAATCCCTGGATACCATTACGGAATACATGATTTATCTGAGCGAGTCGGAAGATTATATTGTCATCACGCCTGTTGTGGCGTATGGTGAAACAGAGGTGGCAGCAATGTCACGTAAGACGATTTACGCAGAAAATCCTGCTGGAGGACTCTACGAAGTAGAGCGAAAGGATATCCAAGAGGAGCGTTTTGTACGAACGATTCGCGAACAACACCCACTTTTCGAAGACCAAAACGGTGTCGACTTCTTCTATCTACACAAACAGGAATTTCTGGAAAGTGGTTGGTTTTTAGATGCGTTCGAGAAATGGAGAAAAAGCGACTATTCCATCCTAGGATTCAGCCAGCTGAGCAACAATAAATTGAATGCGCACAAAATGGCGGTTCAGACTTCGGTGAATTCTGGAATTGATTGGTTCGAAGTACACGCAAAAGTAAGTTTTGGTGATCAAGAAGTGACCTTAAAGGATATTCAGAAATCGGTACTCAACAAAACGCGCTATGTCAAATTGGGAGATGGTTCACTGGGAATCATGCCAAACGAATGGATTGAAAAGTTTGGTGCGTATTTTCGTTCGGGTGAAATCAAAGGTGACTTTATTAAGACACATCATTCCAATTTTCAATTGATCGACGATCTTTTCGAATTAGAAGTGCTGTCAAAAGACGCTCAACTCAAACTCGAAGACTACAAAGAGAAACTGGCGAGCTTCCAATCGATTCAGAAAACAGAAGTTCCTAAAACGCTGAATGCAACACTACGGGATTACCAAAAGGAAGGCCTAAACTGGCTCAACTTTTTGGATGAATTCGGGTTTGGAGGTTGCCTCGCCGATGACATGGGATTGGGAAAAACCATTCAAATTATCGCGTACTTGCTTCAGCAAATAGAGAAAGGAAACACAGCACCGAATCTTGTTGTGATACCCACTTCTTTGCTTTTTAATTGGCAGGTGGAATTGGATAAGTTTGCGCCACATCTCAAACGTTTAGTGGTCTACGGTCCGAATCGGAATACGAAGAAGATGAATTTTTCAAATTTCGATATCGTGCTCACCACCTACGGAACAATGCTTTCGGATATTGAACACTTGAAGGAGTTTACATTCAATTGTGTTGTTTTGGATGAATCACAAGCCATCAAGAATCCCGGTTCGAAGCGTTACAAGGCGGCGCGCTTGTTGAAAGGTCGACAGCGTTTGGTGATGACAGGAACACCAATCGAAAATAACACTTTTGATCTCTACGCGCAGTTGTCATTTGCGATCCCTGGATTATTTGGTTCGGCACAACGGTTTAAGGACTTGTATAGCACGCCTATCGATAAATTCAAAGAAACGAAGCGGGCGAAGGAACTTCAGCGGAAAATTCATCCTTTCGTGTTGAGAAGAACAAAAACGCAAGTAGCGAAAGAGTTGCCCGAAAAGACAGAGATTGTGCTGCATTGCGAAATGGGTAAGGAGCAACAACGCGTATATGATGCCTACAAACGAGAATTCCAGTTGTACCTCAATAAGCAAGAGACGGAATCACTCAACAAAAACAGTTTACACATTTTACAAGGGTTAACGAAGTTAAGGCAGATTTGTAATTCACCTTCTTTGCTCTCTGATGACGAATACTACGGTGGAGATTCTGCCAAGTTGAATGTGTTGATGGAGCAAGTCAACATGCTGAAAGATGATCATAAAATTCTGATCTTTTCTCAATTCGTACGGATGTTGGATTTGGTGAAATCAGCTTTAGTGAAGGAGAAGATCAAATATGCTTACTTAACGGGGCAAACGAAAAATCGAGAGGATCAGGTAGAAGCATTTCAGGAAGATGATGACGTACGTGTGTTTTTGATCAGTTTGAAAGCAGGAGGAACAGGACTGAATCTCACGAAAGCCGAGTACGTTTTCTTGATTGATCCATGGTGGAATCCAGCTGTGGAAAACCAGGCGATTGACCGTGCTCATCGAATCGGACAAGACAACAAGGTGGTTGCTGTTCGTTTGATAACGCCGAGTACCATTGAGGAAAAAATTCTCGAGTTGCAGTCGCGCAAAAAGGAATTGGTTCAGGAACTCGTGCATACAGATACGAATATCCTGAAGCAGTTGACGAAGGAGGATTTGATAGAGATGCTCTAACAACGCAAGTCCAGAAAACACGTCAACGAATCATTCTTTTTCTAAACAAAAAAGGCTGAATTCCTTGTGTTTACGTAGAATTCAGCCTCTCTTATTCTTTAGTCCGTGCTAAACGACTGTTGGAAATGCCATTTTCCAGTTTTTGTTGATCCAGTTAGGATAACCTGAATCTACATTCCAGCTATTATTTGGATTTACGCGCACGTATTGAGTGCCTTTGAAAATGTACACGCGATCGTTCTTCTCACTCCAAGTAGCAGCATCGATTCCGTTCGCAAAATCAGCAGGCATTCCTGGCCAATTTCCAGCAATTGGTTTGGGATATCCCGGATCCATGTTCCAATTATTGTTCGGATTGATTCGAATGTATTGACTGCCTTTAAACAAATACACTTTGTCGGATTTGTCATTCCACAGTGCGGCATCCAAATCAGACCCAAAGTTCGCCGGAACGTTCCAGTTCGCTGCGATACTTTTCGGATACCCTGCATCCAGTTGCCAATTGTTATTCGGATCGATACGCAAGTACTCGCTTCCTTTGAATACATATACTTTGTCGTTCTTCCCACTCCAAAGAATTGCATCAATTCCTTGCGCAAAGTCATCCGTCATTCCTCTCCAACCTGCAGAGATCAATTTCGGATATCCTTCGTCCATTTTGAAGTCTCGGGAATAACGAATGTAGTATTCATTGCTAAACAAGTAGAACTTGTCGTTCTTGAAACTGTAGAATGAAGCGTCAATCTTCGTTAAGAAGGCACCCCATCCGAAAGCAAGTCGGGAGAAGTCACAAACTGTTCCGAGGGTGTTGTTCTTCATCAAGCAACTTCCTGTTGGGTCGTCACAGTTGGCACAATTTCCGTTCACGGTTTCGATAAAATGTCCTTGCTTGCTGTCGCATTTACAATTTGAACTACTGTATTCGTCAGCTGCGTGGAAGATGTGGCCTGTTTCGTGTGCCATGATTCTATCGATGGAAGTCCACGTTTCGAAAGAAGATGGTCCACTGTCAGCACTTCGATACATGACAATTTTCTGCCAACTGCTATTGGCATATCCCATCCATACTGAAGGGAGCTTTGTAAAGAATGCAACGAATCCAAACTGTGAATTTGTGAGCCCTTTGAGGTGATCACTCAATGCAATTACACCATCTTTTCCAGTGTCGTATCCAAGTCGCTGCAATGCTGGATCTCTCCATTGTTCCTCAACGCTCCAGCCCACACCAATTGGTTTTGGGTAGCCATTTTCAACATCCCATCCGTTGTTCGGATCGATACGAACGTAGTTCCCAACAATACGACTCTTCTTGAAGAAGTACACTTTATTGTTTTTTTTGCTCATCAGGGCTGCATCAATACCTTCTTTGAATGAGTCATTCAAGCCGTCCCAATTTCCGTCAATTGGTTTTGGATAGCCTGCCTCAACGCTCCAGCCAGCATTTGGATTGATCCGAACGTATTGATCTCCTTTGAAGATGTACACACGATTGTTCTTTGTTGCCCAAAATCCTGCGTCAATTCCAGTAGCGAAGTCGGCGGGCATGCCTGGCCAATTTCCTGCAATCTGTTTTGGATAGCCGCTATCAACATTCCATGAATTATTTGGGTCTACACGGATATACTCATCTCCTTTGAAGAAATAGATTTTATCCGAATTATGGTTCCAAATCGCTGCATCTACACCATTTTGGAAACTAGCTGGAAAACCATTCCAATTTCCTGCAATTGGTTTAGGGTAACCTGGATCAGCTTTCCACGAGTTATTTGGGTTCACACGAACATATTGACTTCCTTTAAAAAAGTAAATACGGGAGTTTGTCTCGCTCCATAGAGCTGCATCAAAACCTCGATAAAAAGTCTCAGGTAATCCCGGCCAATTCGCACCATCCCATGGCGTAAACGTTGGTAGATTCACACTCAAACTATTGTAGGACCAAGAGATGTTTGCATCTGCCTCATTGGCTGCCATTTGATCGAGTCCGTCTTGAACTTCTGCCAAAACATGGATTTTTTCATCATTACTTATTGCGTAGTCCCCTGGACCCGCAACGAATACTACTCCGACAGAAACGGAGTTTACAAGTCTTTCATTTGCCATTTCTGTTTCTTTTATTCGTTAGTTACACATCCACCTGAAAACAGTTCTTTCTCTTCGGGTGTTTCTCCTGACACCTGTTTTTCCTTTCTACGTCTGAATTTTGTTGATTTTCTAAGCAGAAAAGCATCTACAAGCAGTTTTTCATCAGGGGAGACTCCTCTGACTTTAAAGGCACGCTCTGTGGGTGACTCTAGCCTGATACGCTGTTTTAAGAGTGATTTTTCAACTCCCTTTTTCTGGGGTGTTTCTACGACAAGAAACTTTCCTAAATCGTGCTTTACACGAATGCCTTGAGCACGAAGTTGTGTCAAAACTCTAGCGCGTTGGCGTCGATTAGAAATTTTGATAATTTTCTCTTTCATAAGAATAGTGATTTGATTTTCACTCTATTATCGTGAAAAGGGTTAGACTATACAACCATATTGGATGTGTAATTCAGTCAGAAGGCTAAAATCGGGTAGTTTCCGAATGGTTATAGGTGCACTACTTCGGAAAACTACATGGAAATTTGTTTGTATATGATTAGTATGTTGCTGTAATTCAATGTGTATCGAATTAATGTTGTTGTGCACTTGGTCGTGTACTTTTTCCTGAATTCATAGTAATTGGATGTGACATTCGTTAATTCTAATCCAAATGAGCGGTTATTCTAAAATAAAGTGGTTCACTATTTGCATAGATAAACTACATTTACGCACCGCTATACGCGAATATTCAGACAATGGAATACACGGTAAAAAACTGGTTTAAAATCTTTGGGATTCAACTCTTATTGGGAGTGGCCGCTTTTTTTGTGTTCCGATTTTTCCCTGCTGAGACAAGTCAAGTTGTTGTTAAGGTTCAGGAAGAACCTACAGAAGTAGAAGAGAAGATTGTTTTGCCCGTAGAGCGGATCGTCAACTATCGTTTGGTCGCTTCTGCGGATACGAGTGAATGGCTGTCAAATCTCACAGATGGAGATACCTTGTCGGCTTTAATGGTGATCAATCGGACGGACGCCTGGCGATTGAAACACATGGATACACTTGTTTTTCCTGATACTATTGGTGAAGATATTGCACTTTTTGCACCGTTTCCCAAGTCAATCGATGAACTGAAGGAAATTCAGAAAATTGTATTCGTTTCACATTATTCTCAAGCCTTCGCGGTGTATGAAAACGGAGAGCGAATCAAATGGGGACCAGTCAGCCTAGGAAGCAAGCACAAGCCTACACCGACAGGGTTGTTTTCGGTGAACTGGAAATCAAAACGTACAATTTCTACGATTAACTCCTCGTGGATTTTAGAATGGTATTGCAACATCGATAATTACGAGGGAATCGGCATGCATCAGTATGAATTGCCAGGTTATCCTGCTTCTCATGGATGTGTACGGATGTATCGAGACGATGCTAACTGGCTCTATCATTGGGCGGATCAATGGACGGTGGAAGAAGGACAAATTGCTACCCACGGAACTCCCGTTGTGATATTTGGAGAGTATCCACATGGAGAGCGAAAGCCTTGGCTTCAGATGGAGCAAAATAATGCGGCTGTCAAGATTTCATCTGAGCAGTTGATGGAAGTTATGCAGGAATACCTGCCGCTCGTAAAAGAACGTCAAGCAAAGCGAGATTCTCTGGAGATGAGCAATAGCATAGCTGATCACATTCAGTAAATCAATCTTCTGTACAATAAATGCGAAAAACAGGCGTTTCGGAAGCTGTAAAACCTAATACCTATGAAAAAAGCCATTCTTTTCACGCTCGCTTTGTTGAGCGGAATCACACTTGCCCAAACAAATGTATCTGGAGGAATTTATACCTCTGAAACCTGGACAACCGCTGGAA
>JBFHGY010000109.1:0-7807 GCA_041582905.1 Crocinitomicaceae bacterium
ACTAGCGTTTGTTACGCAAGAGTTATGGCTTACACCCGTTGGCTTTGGCTCCGCTCAGTCAACGGAGGAATCGGGGAAATTTGGGAAATCTATTTGGACTTTGAAGAATAATACTAGCGTTTGTTACGCAAGAGTTATGGCTTACACCCGTTGGCTTTGGCTCCGCTCAGTCAACGGAGGAATCGGGGAAATTGGGAAAATCTAATTTGGACTTTGAAGGGTAATACTAGCGTTTGTTACGCAAAATTTGTTGCATACGCGCCCGGTGGCTGAGCGGAGTCGAAGCCACCGCTTATCTACTTAACCAACACCCGAAACATTTCCTTTTCACCAATAAACCCTTTGAGTTCGTCACCGATGGCTATTGGTCCAACACCAGCAGGTGTTCCGGTATAAATCAAATCTCCTTTTTTCAGTGTCATGAATTTTGAAATGTAGGAGATCAATTGGTGAATCGTGAAAATCATGTCAGAAGTAGAGCCCTCCTGGACTGTTTCTCCGTTCTGCGTCATCGAGAATTGAAGGTTTTGTAAATCCATTCCTTCTACAGAAATAAAGTGTTTACAAATGGCAGCGCTTCCCTCGAAGGATTTCGCAATCTCCCAAGGATGTCCTTTTTTCTTGCATTCCGCTTGTAAATCACGAGCTGTGAAGTCAATTCCTAAACCAATTTCTGAATAATATTTGTGCGCAAAGCGTTCAGCAATATTCTTTCCGACACGATCGATTTTTACCACAACTTCACATTCGTAATGAATGTCATTCGAAAAACTGGGATAAAAGAAAGGAGTTCCAGGTCGTAGGAGAGAAATATCTGATTTCATGAAGAACATAGGAACTTCAGGAACATTCGAATTCATTTCTTTCGCGTGGTCGGCATAATTTCGACCAATACAAATAATCTTCATCTAGTTGAATTTATTCTTAAGTGCATCGAGTTTTGCTTGATACTGTTCAGCTTCGTTCACTTTACGTTGCTCTTTTTGAGCCTCACGTTCGGCTTTGATTTTTTCCATTTCTTTTTTCAAGCACTGCTTCGTATACAATGGAAAGTCTGCGTCAATCATCCAGCCGTAATAACCTGGCTCTGATTTCGCTACATCTTTGATTGTTTTTCCTTTGTGCTTACCAAAGTTGTAAACGACCTCACCTTTTTTGTTGTACGCAAGTCGACCTGCAAAATCTACGCGTTGAACATCTCCGTAGCGAGAAAACTCGTCGAGAAAATTCATATCACTTTCTACCTCGTCATAGTGTCCGATTTGCGCATCTAGGACTTCCCACGTTGCTTTTGCATCAGCCATTGCCGTATGGGCATTTTCCAAATTCTTATTGCAGTAGAACTTGTAGGCAGCAATCAATGTGCGTTGCTCCATTTTATGGAAGATGTTTTGAACGTCCACGTGTTTTCGAGTGGATAAGTCAATCGTGCTTCCTGCACGTAACAATTCCTCAGCGAGTAGGGGAAGGTCGAATTTATTTGAATTGTATCCCGCGAAATCCGCATCTCCTAAAAACGCTTCTAGCTCAGGAACAATTTCCGTAAATGTTGGGGCATCTTTTATATCCTCGTCTGTAATTCCATGAATTTCCGAAACTTCAGCAGGAATTGGAATTTGAGGATTCACCCGTCGCACAAACTCTTCTTGTTCTCCTGATGGTAAAACTTTGATGATGGCAATCTCAACGATTCGATCGGAGGTGATACTCAGTCCTGTGGCTTCAATATCGAGAATAGCAAGTGGGTTGTTTAGAGAAATGTTCATAATTGAGCGTTTGAACAAAGATAACGACAATAGCCGAGGGAAACGAATGAAGTGAAACTTTCTCCAGATCGAAAAATCCCGACCTTGAAAAACAAAGTCGGGATGTAGTATTTAATTCAGATGAAATCTATTCTGTTTTCAGCCCTACGTACTGATACGGACCGTATTTTTTCTTGTCTTTGGCGTCTTGAACGTAATCCGGACCTTGGACAATTGCTGTGACGATTACCACATTTACTTTTCCTTTAAGGCGTTCATCACCTTCAAAATAAGAGATCAAATCATATTTCATGTTCTCGGCACGAATGCGCGTAAGGTTCTCGTTTGTTCCGTAGGTTTTCGTTGGAACGTGTGATGCAGAAGAGTAAACGTTAATGGTCACTTCATCACGACAGTCTTCAAGGAGTTGCTTCTCAACTTCCTTCACGAATTTCTTCAAATCACCGCGTTTCACGTTCAGTTTATTCTTGTTGTACTCGAAATAGTGCATAAATTCCAAATTCGGACAATCGGCCACAACAACTGTGTCAAGCTCTAAAATATCCGTAGTATCAGGAGGAATAACAATGATGCGTTTGTCGACGTCAATCAACATTTCACGATAAATTTCCTGATAACTGGTATCACAGAAAGTCGTGAATCCATCTGTCCCCATGATCTTATCACCACCAATATCTGTGTATTCCAGCTGGTACGTTCTACATGGAACCAAACCGCTGAGGAATTTTCCATCACGTAATCGAGGGTAGACCAATTTTTGATTCTCGTCAGGATCACAATCTACACAGACTAGTTTCACGTTGATCGCGAAGTCTTCTGGGATCGGTTTATTGTCAACTGTTTTGATCAATCCTTTTAAAACAGCAATGTCCTTCAAGCCAAGGTAATCGTTGTGAATCTCGTAAATGTCTTTTTCTCCTTTACCATCTTTTCGGAAGGAAGTCATGTATCCTTTGCTTCCGTCTAGGGTAGTGGTGTAGAAAATATCGTCATTTGTTGAATTGAATGGGTATCCGAGGTTTTCGGCTTCGCTCCAAGTTTCGTTATCAGCTTGTAGCACCGTACGCATGATGTCAAATCCACCAATACTTCGTCCGTCATTTGTAGCAAAATAGAGTGTTTTGTTATCGACTGAAATAAAGGGTGCATCTTCATCTCCAGGACCATTCACAGAAGGACCAAGGTTGATTGGATCTCCCCATTTATCATCTTTGCCTTTTCGACTTTTCAATTTAACCATGTAGATATCCCGGCCTCCAAAACCGCCTGGACGATCAGAAACGAAATAAAAGGTTTCTTTATCGTGAGACATCATGGAGTGCGTTTCCCAATACTGCGTATTGATGTTTTTAACATCCAACAGTTCAATTTCCTGAAATTTCGCGTGGTAAAAGTCGGTGTAGTAAATGTCACCATTTCCTGTTGAATCTTCATAAATGTAGATTTTTCGCTCGTCGGAACTGATGGCAATTGTCGCTTCATTTTGAATAGCTTTACAGAATTCAAGGCGTCTTGGAGTTGACCATGTTGAGTCTTCATCGACGTAACTTACGTAAACATCTTCTGGATATTGATTAATGCGAGGATCCTTGTAAACTTCTGTTTCATCGTTTGCCCATGGTCTTCGAGAGGTGAAGTACAGCGCTGATCCATCAAGAGAAATAACAGGACTGTATTCTGGAAACTCAGAGTTTACAGGAGTGCCTAGGTTTTTTAGATAAACTTCAATCGGGTTATTCATGTGCTTTTTCGCTTGAATACATTGAGTCAATCGAAGATCAGCAACTGGAAGTAATTCGGATTTACTGTTGGATAGTTCTTTGAACTTATTGTAATTCAATTCTGCTTTGTCAATTTCTTCATTCAGATGATAACAAGCGGCAAGGTGAAAAAATGCGTCAACCGATGCACTTTTTTCCTTGGAAGAATACATGTCGTAATTACGGTCGGTATCGATAACGGCTTTTTCTAAATGAGGAATGGCTGTTTCGTAGTCTTTTCGAATGGTCAAACAGAGGAATCCTTTACGATAATTGTAGTTCGGACTTTCCGGATTGAGTTCCAAGAGTCGGTCGACTAGGATTTCGGAGTAGTAGAGGTAGCCTTCCTGCATCAACATGGATGCTTGCATTACCAATTGATTTTCGTTGGATTTGGCTGCCATTTCTCTTACCTCGGGTTCCGTCATATATCCTTGTTGACAATGACCTTGGAAAGAAAAGAAAATCGTCATCACGACGAGCAGTAGTTTCGTAGATTGAACCATAACTAAAATAGTTTATCACACATTTAATGTGATGTTTACGTCAATCAGTGAATAATGTTACAAAGAAAAGGAGCAGTGACGATTCAGCGTTAACTGAAAGTGACTGCTCCTTTGATATTCGTTTTAATGAGAAATATGTCTATTCAACGATTCGGAATTCGGTACGACGGTTCAGTTGGTGTTCTTCATCTGAACAATCTGATTTCACGTTTCCTTCACATTCACAACCGTTCAACAATTGTGTCTCACCATATCCTTTACCGTAAATACGCTCTGGATTCGTGATTCTCTTCTTGATGTAATTCGCAGAAGAAACCGCTCTTCGTTGAGAAAGACGCATGTTATACGATTTGGACGCTCGACAGTCTGTATGTGATCCCAATTCGATTTTGATTGTTGGATTTTCGTTCATGATCTTAACGATCTTGTCCAGTTCAATTGCTGCATCTGGACGGATGTTTGATTTGTCCAAATCGAAGTAAATCGGATTGATATCGAATTTAGCCGTCAACTCACCACCCAAATCAGAACGTTGAAGCAAGTACTCCAAGTTTAATGTTCCATTTGTACTCAACAAGGTGTCAAGTGGGAATGTTTGTGTGATGAAACCAGGACTCGATACGCGGATATCGTAGTGAATTCGATCTCCAGGTTGCTTGTCTTTAATCAAATCAAGCGCTTTCTTTCCATCGTCATTCATTTCGTATGTGCGTTTCACAGAACCATCTTCGATAGCAAGAATTTCTACTTTTGCTCCTCCAACTGGCGTATCTGTTTCAGCATCTAATACCAAAACACTCATATTAAGAATGTAATCTCCTACGTAGTGATTACGTTCAAGCTCTTCGTTCTCCGAATTACAAGCGGTCGTAAACGTTTCAGAACTCATGAGTTTTCCATCTCCGTCGTAGTATTCGATCGTGTAGTCTTTACAACGCTCAAGAACGCTGAAGTAACCGTTGTTTTTCACGCGAAGATCAGATTCACGATTCTTCTCAAGGTCACAACTTGGACAGATGAGTTTTACAGAAAGGTCGTCTGGTAATACGATATCGTCGTGCAACGAAATAAACGATCCTTGAAGTGTACTGTATGGGTAATTTCCAAGGTAATCGTTCTGAATTTCGTAGATATCTTTCTCTCCAAATCCACCTTTACGGAATGAAGTCAAGTATCCTCGAAGTCCATCGATGGTTGTGGTGTAGAATAAATCATCACCAGTTGAGTTTACTGGAGTTCCCATGTTCACAGGATCAGACCAAACACCTTCTTCATCTTTAAACGAAACAAAAATGTCGAATCCACCCATACTTTTTGGTCCATTACTACCGAAATAAAGCGTCTTATTGTTTACATCGATGTATGGAGAATCTTCGTCGTACGGTGTGTTAATTGTTGGTCCCATATTTTGAGCCTTACTCCATTCACCGTTTGGAAGACGCACAATTCGGTAGATATCACGACCACCGTATCCGCCTGGACGTTGAGAAACGAAGTACATTGTTTGACCGTCAGGAGTCATTGTACAGTGCGTTTCCCAATACTTCGTGTTGACGTCTGTGTAATCAAGTTCACTCAATTCATCGAAGCGATTGTTGGCGAAATCAGAGTAGTAAATGTCACCACCTCCTGTTGCATCTTCGTAAACGTAGATTTGCTTCTCATCAGAACTAACTGCGATAGTCGCTTCGTTGTAATCGTTTCGACAGAACGCCAATTTTTCAGGAGAGGTCCATTCACCATCGAAATCCAAGTAACTCACGAAGATATCCTCCGTGTACTGATTCAACATTGGATCCTTGAACTCTTCAGAACTCTCATCACTCCAAGGACGACGAGATGTAAAGTAGAGAGAGTTACCATCTAACGAGATCACAGGAGAATATTCCGCCATCTTCGTGTTGATTTCACTTCCGATGTTTTTGATAATCGCCGTCTTTGGATGCGTCATGTTGTATTCAGCTACATCACATTGAACCAATCCAAGTTTTGCCTGTTCAATCAAACCTGATTTCTTCGATGAATTATCGATGAATTTTTGGTAGTACTCACGCGCTTTGTCAATCTCCTCATTGAGGTGATAACATCTTGCCAAGTGGTAGAAAGCATCAACTGCTGCGCTTTCTTCTCTAGCCGAATACATGTCGTAGTTTACATCTGTGTCCACAATCGCTAACTGAAGATGACGCATAGCCACTTCAAAATCGGTGCGAGCAGTCAAAACGATGTACCCCTTACGGTAATTGTAGTTCGGGCTCGTTGGCTTGATAGTTAACAGCTTATCTGCTACAATTTCCGCATTGTAGAGGTAATTCTCTTGCATCATTTGGGAGCAGGCAATGACCAACTCTTGTTCTGATGCCGTTTCCACCATATTTCTTACCTCATATTCTGTCAACTGTCCGAAAACAGTAATGGGGAGTACAGATAAGAGTAGACTGACAAGTGTTAAACGCATAGTGTAGGGCTTTAAATTTATAATTCTCTGTTCGGATCAAATTGCTCGAGGTAGTCGGCAACTCGACGAACAAATTGTCCACCTAGTGCACCATCTACAACTCTGTGATCGTAGGAGTGAGAGAGATACATTTTATGTCTGATTCCAATAAAATCTCCGTTTGGTGTTTCTACCACAGCAGGAACTTTTCGAATAGCACCCAATGCAAGGATCGCTACTTGAGGCTGGTTGATGATAGGAGTTCCCATCACGTTTCCAAATGTTCCTACGTTCGTAATCGTATATGTTCCTCCCGAGATATCTTCTGGTTTCAAATTATTGTTACGAGCGTTGTTTGCCAATTCGTTCACCGATTTTGTTAAACCAGTCAAGTTCAGGCGATCCGCTTGCTTGATAACAGGAACAATTAAGTTTCCAGATGGTAGGGCAGTAGCCATACCGATGTTGATATCCTTACGTTTCACAATGTTGTTACCAGAAACGGCTACGTTGATCATTGGGAAATCTTTAATTGCTTTTACAACAGCTTCCATGATGATTGGAGTGAAAGTGATGTTTTCCCCTTCACGCGCGATGAAGTCTTTCTTCACTTTATTTCTCCACTCCACAATTGCAGTCATATCCGCTTCAACGTAACTTGTTACGTGTGGAGAAACGTGTTTAGACATCACCATGTGCTCAGCGATCAACTTACGCATACGATCCATCTCCATGATTTCATCACCAGGATTTGGTGTAACCGTCATCGGTTTGATGTTCGACAAGAATCCACCGTCGGTTGCAGGTGCGGCAGCTGGAGCTGCTTGTTTTGCTGGTGCTGGCGATGAAGTCGCAGCAGTTGTTGCTACATCTGCAGCTGGAGCTGAAGAAGCTCTTCCACCATCGATGTAGGCAAGAATGTCTTTTTTCGTTACACGACCTGATTGTCCTGAACCACTAATTGTTTCAAGTTCAGCCATCGAAATTCCTTCTTGGCTTGCAATGCTGCGAACAAGTGGAGAGTAGAATTTACCAGAAGGTCCTGTTTTATCAAGAGCTGCTGTTGCTGCTCCGTTTACCGTTTCAACTGCACTAGAGATAGTTGCAGCGATTTCTTCAACTACTTTTTTCTCTGGTTCAGCAGTCTTTGTTTCTGCTTCAGGTGCAGGCGCAGCATCTCCATCTGTTGAAATGATGGCAATAACGTCACCAACCTGCGCTACCTGATCTTTCTCAAACAATTGTTGGATGAGAACTCCTTCAGCTTCCGATGGAAGTTCGTTATCTACTTTATCAGTTGCTACCTCCACAAGAGGTTCATCCATGTTTACTGTGTCA
>JBFHGY010000110.1:0-7806 GCA_041582905.1 Crocinitomicaceae bacterium
CAACAGGAGAATCACGAAGAACAATGTCATAAGTGCCGTAGAGATTCCCGATTGAATTCCCTTAAACGTTGACCCGAAACTATCCAGTGGCACTTGCGGCATAAATCATTGCACATTCACCACTTACATTGTAAGCTGTAATGGGCAAATTCGACTGTTCGCGCAAGGCATGAATGATATCAAGATAACAAATGGCAGGTTTTACCATCAACATATCGGCTCCTTCTTGTTCATCCAGCTCAGCTTCGATCAACGCTTCGCGCTTATTCGCAGGATCCATTTGATAGGTCTTCTTATCACCTGCTTTTGGTGCAGAATCCAATGCGTCGCGGAAAGGACCGTAGAATGCACTCGCATATTTTGCGGTATAGGACATAATATTCACGTCAGAATGTCCGCTCATATCCAGTGCGTCGCGTAAATATCCCACGCGACCATCCATCATATCACTTGGTCCAACAATATCGATACCCGCTTGAGCCTGTGCTACGGCCATTTTCGCTAAAATCGGCAAAGAATCATCGTTGATAATTTTTCCATCTCTTACGAAACCATCATGACCATCTGAAGAATACGGATCCATAGCCACATCACTCATCAATTCCACATTGGGAAAACGCTCTTTAATTGCTCGAATGGCATGCAAATAGAAGTTATCCTCAGCATAACTGTATGAAGCAATGGTGTCTTTTAAGGATTCATTTACCGCAGGAAACAACACAAATTTATCCAGTCCAGCATTCACACACTCCTCTATTTCAGGAAGTAACAAATCCAACGACCAACGATAATTGGACGGCAGTGATTTGATCTCTGTTTTAATTTTAGTTCCATCTTCGATAAACAAAGGGTAAATGAGGTTTTGTGTACCTAAATTTGTTTCTGAAACCATTTGTCTGATAGCAGACGATCTTCTATTTCTTCTTGGACGTTTATTCATGTTGAAAATTGATTGAAACAAATGTAACAATTCGTTGGGAATATCTTTTTTTTGCTATTTTAGCGTCTATTGCAACACTGCGAAAATTAACTATGAAAAAAAGCACAATTCAATCGACCATTCTGCCTATTGTAGGAGCAGCTATAATTGGATTCGGAATGATTGGGTGTTCTGAAGATCCAGAAACGGACTCAAATACAATTGACAAGGAAGTTCTTGACATGGATGGATCGCTCAATTCAGTATTTGACGGAAAAATTTTCAGTATTCCATCTCCCATTCAAACAGCATATTTAATCCAAGACCTTGATATTCCATTTAACGATGGAATGTTGAATGATGATTCTAATGTTTCCAATTACGTAACAGAGTATGAGCAAGCATTAAACCTTGGAGTTTATGGAGCTGATCTTGGATACGTTTCTATCTACGAGGAAAAAGGAGCAGCAATGAGTTACCTTACTTCGATTAAAAAGTTGACTTCTTCACTAAACTTGTCTAGTGCTTTCGATGCAAATTTTATTGATCGTTTTGAAGCGAATAGCGAGGATCAGGATTCAATGGTTCAATTGATGTCTGATGCCTTTGGAAAAGCCGACAACTTCTTAAAAAAATCGGACCGAAAAAACGTATCAGCTTTGGTACTTGCTGGTGGATGGATTGAATCACTTTATTTTTCATGCGAATTGTACAACCAAAAAGCTTCAGATAAGATGTTGAAGCGTATTGGTGAACAAAAGCAAACACTATCTACACTCATCGAATTACTTTCAGAATATAACATGGAAGGAAAAAATGATGAGTTAATCGCTCAACTGAAAGATCTAATGGAATCTTTCGAGAAAATTGAGTTGACCTACGAGTACGAAGCACCAGAAACGGATGAAAAGAAGAAAATGACAACCTTAACTCACCGACTTACTGTGAAAATGTCGGATGAAGTTTTGAATGAAATCCGTACAAAAATCACAACAATCAGAACTAACATTATCAAAGCATGATTCGAATGAAAGGAATATTATTAATTGCATTTGGTCTTTTCAGTTTGGGGGCGTTTGCGCAAGATTGTGATGGTGTCGTTAAAGAATGTAAGCGTTTACTAAGTAGCGAATTTGTTTCTGATGGTCAGGTTTACACCGCTTTTTTAGATCGTGAAAAAGCTGAATTTAGAACGACATTGTACGGTGGAACGACTTACCGTATTGCAACTTCAGCGGGAACAAAAGACAATTACGCGTTGTTTACGATTAAAGATCCTGAAGGACACACTTTGTTCTCGAATCGTAATTACAAGAATGCTTCTTATTGGGATTTTAAAGTAGAAGAATCAATACCTGTGATCATCGAAACAGAACTTGACCTTGATTTGAAAACGTCGGGTTGCGTTGTAATGATGATCGGTTTTAAGCGATAGAAACCACTACATACTACTGCGAATGAGTGAACGTATACTTCGTGCATTAATGCAGCTCTTTGCTATTATCGCGAAGGTAGACGAAGTACAAGATGATGTCGATGATGCTGATATCATTCCAACTATTCGCAGTTCGAAAGGGGTAAAAATCATTGAAAGCTTTTTGAAATCGGAGTTAAGCTCTTCCGATGTCAATAAATACCTCTCTATTTTCGATAATTTTCTGAATGAAACCCGTGGAAAACTATTTTCCAAGCGTGGAGGTAACAAACGTACCTCTCTGCAAGCGGTAAAAGTTCTTCGCATTTGTTCTCAAATCAACGAAGAGTTGACGCAGCGCCAGAAGATGATCGTGCTGGTCAGAATTTTAGAGTTCATCAATACAGATAATCAGCAGACGGAGAAAGAACAAGACTTCGTACAAACTGTGGCGGACGCCTTCAACATCAGTTTTAAGGAATATTCCGCATTAAATGAGCTGACAGCAACAAAAAGCTACGGTCTTGGTCAGTTAATTGATACAAAGGACCATTTTTACTATGTCCCTAACGACAATTTCACCTTCGAAAAAGCTGAGTCATCTATTGTTGATGGTCTCGATGCTCCCATTCAAGTGGTGAATATCGAAAGCGTCAATACGATGTTCTTCCGTTACTACGGAATGGATGAGTTGATTATTAACGGTCAGATTGTCGCTATTGACAAGACCTATATGTTCAACATTGGTTCTACGGTACGTACTTCGAAAAGTAGTCAGATCTATTACAGCGATCTCGTTTCTCGTATTTCTCAATTCGATGTTAGTAAAGAATTGACGTTTACGGCCAAAAATATCCTTCACTCTTTCGCCTTCAATCAAACAGCCATTCATCGAATGAGCTTTTCCACGAACTCTGGGAACATGATTGGAATCATGGGAGGTTCAGGAGCTGGAAAAACAACCTTGATGAACATTTTCAACGGTAAAATCAAACCGACTTATGGAAATGTTGAGATTAACGGATTAGACCTTCATGAAGATGCAGATAAACTTCAAGGACTCATCGGAAACGTTAGTCAAAGTGACCTTCTGATTGAAGAATTAACGGTTTTTGAAAATCTTTACTTTGCTGCACGCCTCTCCATGGGAGGTGAAAACATTCAGCAAATAACGAGTAAAGTCGCTCGCCTCCTCTCCACTATTGGATTGTATGAAGCGAAAGATTTGAAAGTTGGATCACCTTTAGAAAAAGTGATTTCTGGAGGACAGCGTAAACGATTAAATATTGCCCTTGAATTGATCCGTAATCCGCAAATTTTATTTGTTGATGAACCTACTTCAGGATTATCAAGTAAGGATTCGGAGAATATCATGGATTTACTCAAGGAGCTATCCTTGCGTGGGACTCTTGTATTTGTTGTGATCCATCAGCCCTCATCGACCATTTTCAAACTGTTCGATCGCTTGTTGATCATGGACCAAGGAGGACATTTGGTCTACGATGGAATTCCGTTGAATGCTCTCGTTCACTTCAAAACACACTCCTACCAAGGGAATGCTCACGAACGTGAATGTAGTTTATGTGGTAATGTCAATCCTGAACAGATTTTCAATTTGATTGACCGGAAAATTGTGGATGAATTCGGAAATGAAACAGCCGTTCGAAAGAAATCCCCTGAAGATTGGCACCTACTCTATCATACACACAAGGAAATTCCACAGGTAACAGAGCACGATGAAAACCCTGAAATTAGCACAAAAATTCCAGGTAAACTACGTCAATTCTACAGTTATATAACGCGTGATTTCTTAAGTAAGATTGCCAACCGTCAATATTTGATCATTAACGGTTTGATTTCTCCAGTTTTGGCATTGGTACTTTCGTTTTTCACGAAGTATTTCTCCAATAATAAAGGTCACGCTGAATATTCCTTCTATACGAATGAAAACATTCCTCAGTTCATCTTTATATCTGTGATTGTTTCCATTTTTATCGGATTAGTCATCGCGGCTGAGGAAATCAATCGAGATAAAAAGATTCTGGAGCGAGAACGATTCTTGAACTTATCGAAGAACAGTTATTTATTATCGAAAATCACAATTCTCTTCAGTATTTCGGCGATTCAGTCGCTACTGTTCGTTCTCATTTCCAACTCTATTCTGGAAATTAAGGGAATGTATTTCGACTATTGGTTGATTCTGTTCTCTACTTCTTGCCTGGCGAACTTGGTAGGACTGAATATTTCGAGCGCCTTCAACTCGGCAAAGGTTATTTACATTATTGTTCCATTGTTGATTATTCCTCAGCTCTTGTTCAGTGGTGTAATTGTTAAGTTCGATAAACTTCACCCTTCCCTATCCAACGCGACAAAAGTTCCGTGGATTGGAAATATTATGGCATCCCGCTGGTCGTATGAAGCTTTAGCTGTCGAACAAGCAAGTAACAATCCACTTGAGACTTATTACTTTGATGCCCATGTTCGTCAGAGCTCTGCGAAGTGGAAAAAAGATTATTGGCTTCCAGAAATCAGAAGAAACATGAGGTTGATCACCAACGAGGCAACTTCACCCGAGGATGTCGAATTTTCAAGAGATCTGTTGTACAATGAATTGTCAAGAGAGATCAGTTCCTGGCATCAACTGTCTTGTGAGGATTGCTTGAAGGCCGTCAAGAATGGAACAAAAGAGAATGACTTCCGACGTTTGTACAAATACTTGGAAATTTTGGAAGCTGCTTGGCGTGTTAAAGTGAACAAGCACAGTGCTACAATCCAAAGTACAATTGACCAAATCGGCACCGAGAAATATATTCAGTTGCGCGATACCTACACCAATGAGAGCTTGATGAATCTAGTGACTAACAAGCTTGAGAATAATAAGATGATTATTGATGGCGGGCATATTTATCAGAATGACGAACCCATCTACAACATTCCGAGCAAGGAGGTATCATTTTTCTCTTCACATTTCTATGCTCCCAAAAAGTTCATTTTTGGAAATCTTGTGGATACGTATTGGATCAACCTGGCTGTTATTTGGATGATTTCTTTGATCACCTATATTGCCTTATATTTCGATTGGCTGAAGAAGTTCTTGAAATTAGGAATCCGTATTTCACGCCGAATTCGACGCAATAAAAAACCCAACTTCGCTTCCTAGCAAAATTGGGTTATTCAAATTTCTTGCACCAGGCAAGTATTTCATTCTTACATCAACATACCACCACAAACGTTAATTGTTTGTCCAGTAATGTATGATGACATATCAGATGCCAAGAACACAGTTAAATCTGCAACGTCTTTTGGTGAACCTCCGCGTTTCAATGGAATAGATGCTCTCCACTCCTCTACTACTTTTTGATCCAACGCATCCGTCATTTCAGTTTCAATAAATCCAGGAGCAATCGCATTGCAACGAATGTTTCTTGATCCTAACTCCTGAGCTACAGACTTTGTGAATCCGATTAATCCAGCTTTTGATGCCGCATAGTTGGCTTGTCCTGCGTTTCCACTAACACCAACAACAGATGACATATTAATAATCGATCCTTTACGCGCCTTCAACATTGGACGTTGAACTGCTTTTGTCAAGTTGAAAGCAGACTTTAGATTCGTGTTGATCACTTCATCCCATTGCTCTTCAGACATTCTCATTAATAAGGTATCTCGAGTAATTCCAGCGTTGTTGACCAAAACGTCTACTGTACCAAATTCTTCAATAACAGCATCTACCAACGCTTGAGCATCGTCAAATTTTGATGCATCCGACTTAAAGCCTTTAGCTACACCACCGTTTTTAGACAACTCTTCTTCGAGGGCTTTCGCTTTTTCTTCAGATGACAAGTAAGTAAAAGCTACTTTCGCTCCTTGCTCTACGCATGCTTCAGCAATTGATTTTCCAATACCTCTTGAAGCACCCGTGATGATGATAACCTTATTTTCAAGTAAATTCATTTCGTTCTTTTTTGGCAAATATAATCAATGAGATTTGAACTCAATATTTTCTAATGGAGTTTACTACTAAACCGTTTCACCTTCATAGCAGTTAGTTTATTACATTTCAGTTATTCAGAATGTTATAAATGAAACACCTACATTGAACCTGTGCTTGCATAGAAAAAGGTGCAATTTTTCCTGATTTTATCACTAAACCCTACTCAACATTCAATCAGAGCATTAAAATATTCATTAAATCACAAAAAATGTTGTGATTGTGGAACATGTTCCCTAAATTGGTCTCAGGTTTAGTTGTAAAAGGTAGGTTAGGTATGAAAGCAGTGGATTTATTTCTACTGCTTTCCCTTTTTTTAGGAGTAACTGCCTTCCTTTTCAGAAATGAAAAAAATGGTTTTTTTTAATTGAAGAAACTCCAAGTTAAACCGAGTCTAACACGTTGCCCCGCAATCGGATATCGATTATACTCCAACATAGTCTTATCATTCCAGAAGTATCCTATATTTTCGTAACGAACAAAGAATCGGAACGTACTAATCTCAATTGTCGTAAAGAAATGTGCGTTTGCCATTCCTTTGGATAAAGCTGGTAGGTTCTGCCACGCATACGTTCCCATGGAAGGTACAAAGCTTCTAGGTTGATAATCTGAGACATACGATCCATCCACTCCTATCAGCAGCAACAACTTTTTTGCTTTGAAAACTCGAGACTTGAAATACACTCTGGCGTACGCTTGAATCTGCGGCAGGTACTTGTTCGGCTCAAGTGAATAAATTGCATGTGGATGAAAGTGAAATTTCCCTATCTGAAATTGACCTGTCAACCCCAACTGAAGAGCATTCAAGCTTCCTGAAGGATTCCAAACACTATCCTCAAAAAGATAGGCATTCCGAATCGCTAATGAATTAATGTACGCTCCTACCCTTACTGAATCGCCTTGAATGCGATAATGGACATTTCCACCGACCGACAGGCGATCCTCCAGGTTAATTTCACTCAAACCGTACGCATAATGATTGGAGAAATAGCTGCGTTTAAATGGCTCTGGAGCTGTGCGGTACACTCCTAACTTCGCACCAACAATCCACCTTGCTAAATCATAGTGCAGACTTGCTTCTTCAGAAAGCGCTCCGAATCGTCCGAAAATATTTTGGCGGAAGGAATTCCGTAGCTGAATCGGACCAAAATTCCACCGCAATTGAGAAGAGAAATCAATTTCTGTTGTATCGAAATCATTTCCGAGGTTTAAATTATTCCAGTACGTGTGACCAATTGAAAAATCCACATACTTATTCTCACGCGCAAAGAAAAGTCCACCAGAGTTTTGAATTCTTCCAAGGTTCACTCGATCATACGTCTCCAATGAATCAATATTGATTTCATTGTAAATTATGGGTAAAGTGTCGCTAAACTCGTGATACGCACGATATCTGATATCATATATATGTCTCGTAACAAGTCCCAATCGATTGACACCTTCTTTGTTGAAAAAGAAGTAATTCCCCAATGCGATTTTTCC
>JBFHGY010000111.1:0-7800 GCA_041582905.1 Crocinitomicaceae bacterium
GGTGTCTGGAGATAACTGCGAACGCTATTCCATTTATCGGAGCCGAATCTTTGGTGAAGACGATTTGCTTTGGGAAGAAACGGCATGCGATTATAGCTGTACAGACCTCGAAGAACGTTTCAATGAGAAACTTGCTTATTACGAAGACTTGTATTCATACAGCTATATTTATTCGGAACATGTGACCTACTCTCAGTATGAGTGATTGGGCATTATTTTGCTTTCCTATCTTCTTCCATCTTTTTTCTTTTTGAAAACTGCTAATTTTGTTACATTTGGCGACCTGATTTATCAGGATTAAACAAGGATAATCATGAAAACGATACAATTTAGAGAAGCGCTACGCGAAGCGATGTCCGAAGAGATGCGCCGTGATGAGAAGGTTTTTCTCATGGGGGAAGAGGTAGCAGAGTACAATGGCGCTTATAAAGTGTCCCAAGGAATGTTGGATGAATTTGGTGCTAAGCGTATAATCGATACCCCGATCGCTGAACTTGGCTTTGCTGGAATTGGTGTTGGTGCTTCAATGAACGGTTTGAGACCAATTGTTGAGTTTATGACATGGAACTTTGCGATTCTGGCAGCGGATCAAATCATTAACAGTGCTGCGAAAATGTTGCAAATGTCGGGTGGACAGTATCACTGCCCGATTGTTTTCCGTGGAGGAAACGGTACGGCTGGACAATTGGCAGCAACGCATTCGCAAAGTTTTGAAGCCTTCTATTCACACGTTCCTGGATTGAAAGTAATCACTCCATCGAACCCTGCTGATGCAAAAGGTTTATTGAAATCTGCAATTCGCGATAATGACCCGATTGTGTTCTTGGAATCTGAAAAGATGTACGGAGACAAAGGTGAAGTGCCAGAAGGAGAATATTTGATTCCAATTGGTGTTGCTGATATCAAACGAAAAGGTCACGATGTGACGGTAGTAAGTTTTGGTAAGGTGATCAAAGAAGCGTACAAAGCGGCTGAAATTTTGGAGAAGGAGGGAATCTCTTTGGAGGTTATTGATCTTCGTACAATTCGTCCAATTGATTACGCAACAGTTGTCGAGTCAATTAAGAAAACGAATCGCTGTGTGGTATTGGAAGAATCTTGGCCACTAGCATCGATCTCTTCTGAAATTGCGTATCACCTTCAACGATATGCTTTCGATTACCTCGATGCGCCTGTGATGCGTGTGACGCAAACAGATACTCCATTCGCATTCTCCCCAACGTTAATTGATGAAGCATTGCCGAATGCTGCTCGATTGATTGATGCGGTGAAAGCGACGTTGTACAGATAGGATCTTATACTATATATCGTAAAAGCGGGTTGTTTATTCAGTCCGCTTTTTTTTGTGTGTACATTTCAGGAGGGAAGGCGGAAGCTATCACTAAAATCATGGTACAGTTCTATTTTATTTATGCTCGGGAAGAAAACAAAGCCATACCTTTGACTCGTAATCCAACAATCCAGAATTATGAGATTTCATACTAGAAAATGGGTGAAGCCCGAAGATTTAAATCCAAATGGCACCTTGTTCGGAGGTAGATTGCTTCAATGGATCGACGAAGAAGCAGCCTTGTATTCCATCGCTCAATTAGAAAACGCTAAAGTGGTGACGAAGTACATTTCCGATATCAACTTTCAAGATAAGGCAGAAAAAGGAGATATCGTGGAGATCGGTATGGAAGCGGTTAAGTTTGGCAAGACGTCGCTTACGCTGCGTTGCGAGGTCAGAAACATGATGACGAGACGAACAATTATATCTATTGAAACAATCACAATGGTCAATCTCGGGAAAGATGGTGTTCCAGTTCCTCACGGAAAAACAGAGATCGAGTTTATCAAGGACCGATTAGATGATGATCCTTCAGCATAGAAGGTTCGAAGATATCATACAGTAATTTGAATCAGTGAACGATGTATCCAGTGCGGGTATGTCGTTTTTTCGTTTAACGAATCAGATGGTTTATAATTAAAATTGATAGCTAAATAAATATTATAGATTATACAAATAACCCTTCTCATCTACCTTTGTTCCAAACAAAACTAAAAGATAAAACAATGGCATTAGTAGGAAAAAAGTTTCCATCGATTACGGTGAAAGCAATAGATGAGATGGGAGATACATTTGAAATCAACTTGCTTGAGAAAGCTCAAAAAGAGAATAAGAAAATTGTACTGTTTTGGTACCCGAAGGATTTCACATTTGTATGTCCAACCGAGATTCACGCATTTCAAGAAGCATCCCAGGCATTTGCAGATCGTAACACAATTATTGTAGGAGCAAGTTGTGATACACCTGAGGTTCACTTCGCGTGGTTAAATACATCAAAAGATGATGGTGGAATTGAAGGAGTGCAGTTTCCGTTGATTGCAGATACGACACGTAAGTTGTCAGAAGCCTTAGATATTCTCGATCATGATAAGAATGATGAATTTGGAGAGGGCGATTACGTTACGTACAGAGCAACGTATTTGATCGATGAAACAGGTAAGGTGTTTCACGAGTCAACAAATGATATGCCTTTGGGTAGAAGCGTAAGCGAATACCTCCGATTGGTAGATGCTTACACGCACGTTCAAGAGCATGGTGAAGTTTGTCCAGCGAACTGGGAAAACGGAAAAGAGGCAATGAGTGCAACACGTGACGGAGTTGCGGATTACTTATCAAAACACTAGCAGCATGTTTTTAGAATTAACAGAAGATACGCTCGGCAATTTGCTAGAGGAGAACAAGAAAGTGATGGTGCAGTACGGCGCTACATGGTGTGGAAACTGCAAAATTACTAAGCCGAAGTTTAAACGTATGTCTACAGAAAATGAATCAGTGGCATTTGTGTATGTAGATGCGGAAAAGTTGCCGCAGTCTAGACAATTCGCCGATGTTTCGAACTTGCCAACTTTCGCGGGCTTCGTGGATGGAAAGTTGGTTAAGCAGGTGCAAGGAAATAAAATGGAAACCATTCAAACTGTACTTCATGAAGTTGCCGGTCATTAAGCACATGGTAGGCTTCATTGAGGAAAACGATGAAGACTACGTAGTTGAAACACTCGAAACGCTCGAACATTTGGTGGATGCGCCAGGTTTATCGGATGAAGAGCTCGATGTGATTGGTGAATTGCTTTCTAACTTTTCAGGAGCGCTTGAAGTGCACAAGGAAATTGCCAATGGCAAAGAGAAACGAAAAGCACTCAATGAATTCATGCAACGTGTCATGGGCTCCATTGATAGTTGAGTGATAGTTTTGAAGGATCGATATGTGTTGATGGATTAGTGGAAGTTGAACGGTGCTTCGATAAAAGAGGTTGTCTCCAAGGTGAGGCAACCTCTTTTTTATGTGGTTGTTATTTTTCTATTGTTTCGTACGTAATCGAAATGGACATCGATAATTCCCCGGTATTGAGTTTGCTATTGTTCGACCCGTAGTAGTTGTTGTAATTGTTATAATACGGATACGCTTCTACAGATGATGAGTAAACTCCTCCAAGACCAATTGGATTGATGTTTACTTTTGAGACATCACCCAGTTCTTGGTTGGAACTTTCGCAAATGCGGGAGGCCTGTTCTTTGGATTCTTTCATAGCCTGATTCAATAGTTGATTGTTCAGTTCCTCTCTTTTTTCATTTGAGAGATTGGAGTTGATGAAGATAGATTGAATGCCCGTGAAACGCATCGACTCCATAAATGACTCAAGTTCATCTGCAGGTTTATTCCACCCGAAGGTAAGGGTTTTTCGCAACAGGCGTTTCTGGGTGTTGGTGTATAATGGAGCGACACCGTACATGTTGTTCGTAGTATTAGCTGATTGGTCGCTGATGCTCGTTAAGATGAGATCGTGTGCTTTGATGCCGTATGGTTTGAGTTTTTCAAGTAACTGCTTTTCGATCTGTTCGATTTCAACGGTGCTCGTTTGTTGATTTTCGGGATCTGTTTTTACATACTCCAAAAGCGTGATGTTTATGTCAATTTCATCCGGTGTATAATCAACTGAGGTACGATGTTGAATGGTGATGGTGTTGGCTGCGTTGCTTTGTTCTATTAGTTTCGATCCGTCAGCTTGGGAAAATGTTGATGCGGAAAGAAGGATTCCGACGAGTGTTAAAGGTAAATTCATCTGTTTAAATTTTAGGTTTATTGCTATGGAATGTTCAACATGCTAAAAAGTAAACAGTCTGACTGGAAAAGTTAGGGTCGAATACTACATCAAATGATTCGCATTGTTGGATAAAAGGTTGGAATTCATTGGATATGTGAAAAATAAATCGATCATGAGCGTGTATGATTTTTCTTCTTATTTTGGAATTCACTTATTGAATGACTAAATACACGAACACTATGAAAAAGACTATTTTAATTGGAGGTTTGGCAATGTTTGCAGTGCTAGCATTGGCTTCTTGTAAGAAGGATTATACCTGCAGTTGTACAGTAAACGGAAATCAGGCGACTTTACAAATTAAGGACGCAAAGAAGAAAGATGCGCAAGCAGAGTGTGATGAAGCGGAAGCAACGTATGCTCAGGCTGGAACAGCATCATGTACGTTGGATGATTAATAACAATGTTATAAATGGTATAAGGGAAGCTGTCGTTTCCCTTTTTTTATAGAATCTGTTTCAATGAATGACTTCTTTCTGAATCTCGGTTTTTCCTGGACCTTGAGCAAAGCGCTTCCGTATGGCTTGATGTTGATTCTTGGCGCTGTTGTGTTCTTCACGTTCCGAAGGAAAATAAAACGATCATGGTTAAAATGGTTGTATAGTCTCGTTCTGTTCATTCCTTTGGCCATATATTTTGCAGTGAATCCAATCTATGAAGGTGATTTCTCAAATGAGAGTAGAGAGGTGAAAGCGGAAAGAGCGTTTGGACTTGAAAAGAAGGAACTCACGGTATTGGCCATTCCAGGATGTCCGTTTTGTGCTGAATCCATTCAGGACTTGAATAGAATTGCAACAAGAACTGGTGTAGATCGTATTAATTTCGTGGTGTTCACGAGTGATCCGGAGATGTTGAAGCCGTATGCGAAATTGGCGGAAAGTCAAATTGAGATGAGGATAGAAGAAGAGTTTTCGCCCTACGCTACGATGACTCAAGGGCGTTTTCCAACATTTGTATATTCTGACGGCTCTTCATTGCGCATTTGGTCCAACGATGGCTTCGGTGTTCGTGCCAAAGACTGGCTCGAAAATGAATTGTCGAACGAATAGTATTTCTTCTACTTTGGTGCCTTACTTTCTTTCGAGCGTATAGGCTTTAATTGTTAAGTCTTCAACTTCAAGAGGATTTACATCGAAAGTATTGAAATAGATGTTCATCTTGTCATTGTGGTGACGCATACGAGGAATATTGATGTAATGAACTTGTTCCATAAGTGTGTCTTGTTTCTGCCCTAAAGAAAGTTCGGCAGGACTCCAGTTGTACCAATTCCATTTGTATTGAGATAAAGTCTCAAACATCAAAATCGCACTTCTTGTTGAATCGCTAGTTTTACAGCGGATATTGATTTCCAGCATGCCTTCGTCCGAAGGTAATTTATCCAAAACAACCATATCCATTAAAAAGGTCATCCCGGCTCCTACACTTACGGTGTCACTCAAATTGTATACCGTTGTTTCATGAAGGGTGTAATCGGATGCAGGTAGATTTTTTACGCGTGCAATCCATTCAGGATCTAAAACACCGCGATTTAATTCCAGGTGAATCGAGGTGTAGTCAGGGATGTCTGTTTTTCCGAAGATGTACCAATAATGTTGCTTGGTCATACTGTCAAAACTGAGGTAGCCTTTTATTCCTTGATGGGTCTGTAGCATGTTGAGCAAGCAGACGACAACAAGAAAAGTGTATCCGAGAAGTTTAGTTGCACTCTTTCGCCAGTTCGCGATAGAAAAACCAACCAGAAGGATGAGTATTGGGTAGATATCGACCATCACGCGGGAACTATAAGAAGATGCGTACCACCAGCATTCCCATGAGCTCATTACCCAGATGTAGATTGGGGTAAAAAGTGTGATCGACCAAAACAGGGCCTTGTGTTTCTTGTAGAGTATATAAATGCCATGTAGGCAAAGTAGAAAGAGTGGGGAATACAGTAACCATCCTTTTTTATAGGAGAAAAGAAAGTCAAGGATATTGGGATCGGATAAAACGATATTTTCACTGTGTAGGTTCGGAATGAATGGTTCTCCGCCTACAAGCCACCAATACGCAATTTGTGGAATGTTCCACAGGAGGCCGAAAGCGGGATAAATCCAAATGTGCTTAAAGAAGGCAAGACGAATCCCGTATTTATTCAAAAGGAGAATGAGAGGAAAGATTCCGAGTAATACTTGCGTAGGGCGAATGGCTACGGTGAGTCCTAGAATAATCGCGGAAAGGAGTAAGTGTTTTTTTGAAACAGTACGCGAAAACTGAATGGTATGATAAATGAAGATACCGTTCAAAGCGAAAAGATACAAGTGTTGTAAGTCGTACTGAAGCGTGAAGGTGATGTAAATGTTGGAGGCGAAGTACAACACGAAAATCGTGAGGGCGGTTATCTTATCGTTAAAGAATAGAAGTAAGGTTTTTCGTAAATAGAGAAGTCCAAGAAAAATAAAGAATAATACGTTGAGTAGGAATAGGATATAGTAGGGTTTGCTAAAGCCATCTGTTTCGAATCCTAACACTCGCGCGAAAAGATCGCCAACAAGATAGGCGGGAAGCTCAATGTAGGCTTGCCCCATGTGGTAAACATTTAGCTCTTTTCCTTCTTCGGTTCGAACAATCTGATAGGCATACCTTCCATCGCAATATTTGTCTTGCCGTTGCTGAGCCCATTCTTGTGTGATCGACAAATCTCCTTTTTCAAAAAGATGTGGCAGATACATATAGTATCCGTATCCGTCGTATGCACAGAGGCATGTCTCTTCTCCAGATACGACCTTGCTGAGCTTCGGAGTGAAGCTAACAATGAAAATGGTGAGAATGAGCAGGGTTATTTTGCCGGAAAGGCTTCGGATGAATGGCATATCAATATGTTATAATTCCATTGGAGCCTTGCGGCCTTTGGTGTGTACAAATAAAGGAAAATTATTCGCTTCAGAAAGAAATGAACTTTTGGATATTGCTTTTCTAACGAAAATCGATTTCAAGTTTTGTTCTTCCATGAAAGTTTTTTTATCTTTGACCATGTCAGTTCATGACAAAAACCACATTCAAATTTTCAGGCAAAAAGATGTAAACACACCCTTGTGAAAAAATGAATCTTTTTTCGCCGAACCCCTTGGTTTTTAAAATAATTCCCGTACATTTGCAGCCCCAAAAGTGTTTTTGGGCGATATTTTTATTAATTAAAGTTAACAGTATTTTTATGCCAACTATCCAACAATTAGTTCGCAAAGGGAGAAAAGTTGTGGTTAAGAAAAGCAAGTCAGCTGCACTTGATTCTTGTCCTCAGCGTAAAGGAGTATGTGTGCGCGTGTACACCACTACACCTAAGAAGCCGAACTCGGCTATGCGTAAAGTTGCCAGAGTGCGACTAACAAACGGTAAGGAAGTCAACGCTTACATCGGAGGTGAAGGTCACAACCTTCAAGAACACTCATTAGTATTAGTACGTGGAGGAAGAGTTAAAGATCTTCCAGGGGTACGTTACCACATCGTTCGCGGTGCGGAAGATACAGCTGGAGTGGAAGGAAGAACTCAAAGACGTTCGAAGTACGGAACGAAAAGACCTAAGAAGTAATATTCTTTAACCCTTTAAAAACATCACAAGATGAGAAGAAGAAAAGCGAAAAAGATAGCTATCCTGCCGGATCCAAAGTTCAATGA
>JBFHGY010000112.1:0-7770 GCA_041582905.1 Crocinitomicaceae bacterium
GGTGGGAAGCTAGCACCAATAGAGTCTTTAATTGAGGAGTAAACAGCTTCAATCATTTTCTGATTCGTTTGATAGTGATCAACGAAGGCTTCACGTAGCTTCAATTCTTCTTCGAGTGTTAACGGTTCAGCGCCATCTTCAAATGTGTTATTGATCTCTTCATTGAGCGTTAAGAGTTTGTTGTAGATAGCGCTCTCTTCGCAGTCAACGGTTACACCAAGAACATCGCAAGACTCGGTTTCATTTTCGTTGGATGTACATGAAGTGAAAAGGCCAAAAGCAAGAACGCTTCCTAAAATTAATCGATGATAGTTCATAAAAAATGGATTTGAGGCTAAAACAACTCCTTTTCGGCTTCATCTGCAAAGGATAGATTCGCTATTTTTGAAAAATACGCAGTTCATCGTAGTCCTCGTGAAATACCTGTTTTCAGGGTGTTGAGCGACTTGTTTTTAGAGAATATTGGATGAGATAACCCCCTCAATTCTTTAGGCAAACCGTCTATACTTGAGTGGGAAAAGGTAAAGAAGAGGAGCCTTTTCTTGATTTTGAAGCATGTCCGATAATATCGGATTAAACAATCTTTTTAAAAAAGGGTTTGTTAATAAACCTAGAAATCATATCTTTGCAGCCCCATTTTGGGGAAATTGTCTTATATTAATTAATTAGAAACTGTGGATACATTAAGTTACAAAACCGTTTCCGCTAACAAAGAAACTGCTGATAAAAAGTGGTACGTAGTGGATGCTGAGGGCCAAACAGTAGGTCGCTTAGCGAGCAAGGTGGCGAAGGTGATTCGTGGAAAGCACAAACCAAACTTCACACCTCATGCAGATTGCGGCGACAATGTGATCATTGTCAATGCAGAGAAAGTATCGTTCTCAGGCACTAAATTGGTAGACAAGACATACATTCGTTACACGGGTTACCCTGGTGGACAACGTATGACTACTGCCGAAGAAATGCTGAGAAAGCACCCTGAACGTCTTATCGAAAAGGCTGTAAAAGGAATGCTTCCTAAAAACAAATTGGGACGTAAATTATTTACCAATCTTAAAGTGTACAAAGGAGCTGAGCACAATCAAGAAGCTCAAAAGCCTGAAGTACTAAACTTGGATACATTCAAATAATCGCATGGAAGTTATTAACACATTAGGAAGAAGAAAAACAGCAGTTGCACGCGTTTACATGACAGAAGGTAAAGGAAACGTGACTGTTAACAAAAGAGACTACAAGGAGTTCTTTCCTGTAGCCGTTCTTCAATCAAAAATCGTTCAGCCTTTCGAGTTGACGGATACTGTTGGTAAATACGATATCAAAGTAAACGTTGCTGGTGGTGGTGTGAACGGACAAGTAGAAGCAATCCGTTTAGGAATCGCTCGTGCACTTGTTAAATTGAACGAAGAAAATAAGCCTTTGTTGAAAGAAGAGGGATTGATGACACGTGATCCAAGAATGGTCGAGCGTAAGAAGCCAGGTCAGCCGAAAGCACGTAAGAAATTCCAATTCTCGAAACGTTAAGCAGTTTTTTCTCGATCTGGAGGTTTTCCTCGATCGAGTTTAAAACGGTTGTTTAGTATCCAAATTCTTGAGTATCGCTTCGGCCCCTCCTGAATTGACTACTAAGGAACGTAAACAATTAAAAAAGAAAAAAATGTCAAAAGTTAGCTTTGAACAACTATTAGAAGCAGGTGCTCATTTTGGACACTTGAAAAGAAAATGGAACCCGGCAATGGCGCCGTATATCTTTGAAGAGAAAAAAGGTATCCACATTATCGACCTCAATAAGACAATTGCACATCTTGATCAAGCGTGTGCGGCGTTAGGGCAAATTGCTCGTTCTGGGAAAAAGATTCTTTTCGTTGCTACAAAAAAACAAGCAAAAGAATTACTCGCTGAGAAAGTGAAAGAAGTAAACATGCCTTACGTTACAGAACGTTGGACAGGTGGTATGTTGACAAACTTCCAAACTACACGTAAGTCTATCCGTAAAATGACGTCTATCGACAAAATGAAAACGGATGGAACATGGGAAACATTGAACAAAAGAGAGCGTCTTTTCAAAACTCGTCAACGCGAGAAATTGGAAAAAACGTTTGGTTCTATTGCAGACATGACACGTCAGCCAGCAGCAATCTTCATCGTGGATATCTTGAAAGAGCACATCGCTCTTAAAGAAGCACGTCGCTTGAGCATCCCTGTATTTGCAATGGTTGATACGAACGTTAACCCTAAGTTGGTTGACTTCCCAATTCCAGCGAATGATGATGCTACAAAATCAATCGCAGTGATTCTTGATGCTGTTTGTGATTCAATCAAGAAAGGATTGGAAGAAAGAAAAGCAAATAAAGATAGCGAAGCTAAGTCTGAGAAGAAGGCTAAGAAAGCTGAGAAAGAAGCAACTACTGAGGAAGCAGCAGCGCCTGCTCCAGAAGCACCAGTTGCTGAGGCAGCTCCAGCTGAAGAAGTAAAAGAAGAATCAACTGATTCTACTGAAGAAAAATAATTTAAACTAAATCGTCAGTCTATTGACTGACACAAATACAAAATTCCATGGCAATTACAGCTGCAGAAGTGAATAAACTGCGTAAGCAAACAGGAGCAGGAATGATGGACTGCAAGAAAGCACTAACGGAAACAAATGGTGATTTCGAAGCAGCAATCGATGTACTCCGCAAAAAAGGTCAAAAAGTTGCTGCAAAACGCGGTGACAATGAGGCTAGCGAAGGATTGATTTTCGCTCAAACTACTGAAGATGGAAAGACAGGAGTAATGGTTCGTTTGAACTGTGAAACTGACTTCGTTGCAAAAAATGATGAGTTCCGTGATTTCGTTCAGTCACTAGTTGATATCGCAATTAAGGAAATGCCAGCTTCAATCGATGATTTGAAAAATGCTGCTTACAACGATAAATTGTCAGTAAACGAAAAGATTACTGAGCACGTTGGTGTTGTTGGTGAGAAATTGGACCTTTCTGGATTTGAAGTGGTAAAAGGTGAAAGCGTTGTAGCTTACAACCACCCAGGAAACCAAATTGCTGCATTGGTAGGATTGAATAGCGCTTCTGCTGAAGCTCAAGACGCTGGTCGTCAAGTAGCAATGCAAGTTGCAGCGATGAACCCAGTAGCATTGAATAAAGATGGTTTCGATCAAGAAACAATCGATCGTGAATTGGAAGTTGGTAAAGATTTGGCTATCCAAGAAGGAAAACCAGCTGAAATGGCTGAGAAAATCGCTCAAGGTCGTTTGAATAAATTCTTCAAAGAAAACTCTTTGTTGAGCCAAGCATTCGTTCGTGATAACAAGCTTTCTGTTGAGCAGTTCTTGAATGGAACTGAAGGTGGATTGACTGTTGTTGACTTTAAGCGTTTTGCAATGTCTTAATTCAGACTATAAATTATTCGAATCCCGACATTCTTCATTGAGTGTCGGGATTTTTTTGTGCTCATGTTTTGCTCCCTTATACGTTCAACTGAACGAATCCTTTCCCATCAGAACTCAGGTTAATAGATCCGACCTCTCGAAAGACCAAGTATTCAGCTCTTTAATTTTCTCAATCTTTGTTTTTTTGCTCTTAACATTGAGTTAATATTGGGTAAACTTCGTATTTTTATAAAACTATGCGTACATACTATCTATTACTTATTGTGATTGCTTTGGCAAGTTGTGCTCCATCTAGATTTGTTGAGCCACTCGACGAAGGCGAATGGTCGGTAGGAGGAAACTTCGGCGGGCCCGTAATCGACTTTGCAGGCGCCCCAATCCCCGTTCCGATTACAGCCATTGAAGTGGGGTATGGATTAGATTCAACTAAAACGATCCATGGAGGCTTACACACGACCTCAATGCTGTTTGGAAACTTTCAAATTGATGCTGGAATGACGTATCAATTCCTACAGCAAAAGAAATATGTTCCTAATGTGAGTGGAGCGGTAGGTTTCAACACAATCTATGATTTCGACGATAAAAGTGGAAAGTTCTGGCCAACACTCGATGTAAACGCATTTTGGAATTACGGAGAGCGAAATCATTATTTCTACGTGGGAGTCAATAACTATTTTGATTTTACCCGCACATTGGAGAATGGAGAAGAGCAAACGAATAATGTCGTCTTTTCACCGCAATTGGGACACGTACTCAAAGGCAAGAATCGTTCGTGGGAATTCACAACGGAAATTAAATTTCTCGCTCCCTACAGAAGAAACGATTACGCTTTTGTGCCCTACAAAAGTTTTACGGGAAATTATGGAGCGGCTGGTTTTTATCTCGGCTTCAGAAAGATTATTGGAAATAAAGCCAAAACGAAATAACTATGAGAAAGATACTTTTCACATTCGGAATGATTGGGCTTTTAACAGCCGTGCTGATTTCATGTAAAAAAATGACACTCGATAGCCTGGCGTTTCCAGCAGAGAAAACGGATCAGTACCTGTTCGAGGCGTTCAATGATGGTGAGATTGATATTCCCTCTCAATACAGCCTGACCTCAGCAGATCGAACATTGATTGAGTTTAATTCGACGGATCAGGAAACTGGAGAGCAATACAAACTATACGGTGTGTACATCGGAGATCTGTCTACCATTGCTACGGATACTGTCATTTTGTATCTGCATGGCCAATCGAAACACATGGACTATTACTGGACGCGAGCAAGTCTTTTGGCGCATACAGGTGGACATTTGAACTATGGCGTTTTTATGATCGATTATCGCGGATACGGAATGTCTGAGGGTACATCTACGGAAAGAGGCCTATACGAAGATGCTGACGCTGCCATTGATTGGTTAATCGCGCAAGGAGCAGTTCCAGAAAGAACGATCTATTACGGATTCAGTTTGGGTGCCATCCCAGCGATTGATCGAACGGCATATCGAACAGATTTCAAACCAACAAAACTCATCATAGAATCTCCGCTTGCCTCGGTGCAAAATTTGGTGGATAATTCAACCTTGATGAACGTTAATTCCGACTTCGTTACAGACTTGTCCTTTGAGAATTCAGAGAAAATTAAGGAAGTCACGTGCCCGCTCTTGTGGATGCATGGAAAAGAAGATAGTTATATCGATATCCAAAATGGTGAACTCATTTATGCAAACTATGGAGGAACTGAAAAGACTGCTTACCGAGTAGATGACTGTGATCATTCAGAAGTTCCGCAAAAAATGGGATATGAAACCTATGTTTCGAATTTATTGAAGTACATTCGCGATTAGAAAACTAGAAATACAAACGGACTTCGAGAGCCTCAGTCCTTTGTGAACTGAGAAGTGAGAGGGGTGAGGCTCTCGAACCCCGACTACGGACGAACTGAACGACTCAACATCAAGAAAGTCCTCTATATATCGTATGATGGCATGACAGACCCTCTTGGTCAGTCTCAAGTGCTTCCTTACGTTTTCGGATTACGGAAGCGAGGGTATGAGTTTCACGTAATCAGTTTTGAGAAAATGGATCGGTACAAGCAACACCATCGTACTATTCTCGACCTCTTTAAAGAAAATGATGTGCACTGGCATCCTCAAGATTACCAACTTTCAGGGGGAATCAAAACAACCTTGAAACAGGTTCGACGAATGCATAAAGTGGCGAAATACTTGCACGAATTGCATCATTTTGACATTGTTCACTGCCGAAGTTATATGCCTGCGCTTACAGGATTGAAACTAAAACGAAAATACGGTGTCAAGTTTATTTTTGATATGCGAGGTTTCTGGGCAGATGAACGCATCGACGGAAAAATTTGGAGCCTAGACAGTCCGATATACAAACGGATTTACAATTATTTTAAGCGCAAGGAAACGCAATTCATTCTGAATAGTGACTATACCATTATCGGGACGCAAAACGGTTACGATGAAATGCATTCATGGGAATCCATTCAAGGAAAGGAAACGAATGTAAAAGTGATTCCATGCTGCGCCAATCTGGACCTCTTTGATCCTTCCAAAATAGAACCTTCGGATCAAGAGGCATTGCGATCGAAATTGGGAATTGAAAAGCATCATTTCGTCCTCGGATATGTAGGATCGATAGGGACGTGGTACATGCTTTCGGAAATGTTGGATTATTTCAAATGTTTGAAAGAAGAGAATCCAAACGCTGTTTTCCTATTTGTTTCTGGTGAAAAACCAGATTACATCAAGGGAGAAGCTGAGAAGAAGGGAATTGATCCCAATGTGATTGTTGTAGCGTCTACCTTGCACGCTGGAGTTCCGCTTCACTTATCGTTGTTCGATACAGCGATCTTTTTTATTCGTCCTAGTTATTCGAAGAAGGCGGCATCGCCTGTGAAACAAGGTGAGATTATGGCGATGGGAATTCCGTTGGTGTGCAATGCAGGAGTGGGAGATACGGATAGCATCGTGCTTCGATACAAGGCAGGAACGGTAATCAGCGAATTGAATGAAAAGACGTATCGGGATAACTTCATTCAGAAGGAAATGTTCGATACACAGGCAATCAAAGAAGGAGCAAAAGCATATTTTTCACTCGATGAAGGATTGAACCAATACGAATGGATTTACAAAAAGGTACTTGAGTAAACGGTTTGTGATCATAGCGCCCTATCCACAAGGTGAAGCACCATCGCAACGCTTTCGCTTCGAGCAATATCTTTCCTTTTTTGAAGAGCAAGGGTACACCATCGAGTTCTACTCATTCCTTTCTGATAAAACGTGGAAAGCCTTATACAGAGAAGGTTCTTTCTTTGCAAAAGCATTCGGTATTCTCGGTAGTTTTTGGAGACGATTTCTGTTGATGTTTAAACTGCGTTCTGCGGATGTTATTTTCATTCATCGTGAAGCTTCCATGATCGGTCTACCTGTTTTTGAATGGACGATTGCGAAAGTACTTCGTAAAAAATATGTGTACGACTTCGATGATGCGATTTGGCTCCCGAATTATAGTGATGCGAATGCGCGTTTTCAACGATTAAAGGCCTACGGTAAGGTCAAGAAAGTGATGAAGTGGGCACATAGCATCAGTGCTGGGAATGAACATTTGGCTGGGTACGCAAAGCAATACAATGAGAATGTATCAATCATTCCTACAACCGTTGATTTAGAGAATGTGCATACCTTGTCGACGAATCAACACGTGAAAAAGCCGGTCATTGGATGGACGGGAACACATACCACCATGAATTACCTGGAGGAATTGGTTCCTATTTTACAAGAGTTGGAGAAGACACACGATTTTGTCTTTCGCATTATCTCAAATCAAGCTCCCGATTTTGAATTGAAAAGTTTGGAGTTTGTGAAATGGAATAAATCGACCGAAATAGAAGATTTGGCAGCGATCAATATTGGAGTAATGCCATTAACGGATACCATTTGGGCAAAAGGAAAATGTGGATTCAAAGGATTACAGTACATGGCATTGAAAATCCCATCTGTTATGTCTCCCGTTGGCGTGAACACTTCCATTATTTCTCATGGAGAGAATGGCTTCTTGTGTAGTTCTCCCGATGAATGGAAGGAAACGCTCATCCAATTGCTCGAAAAGGAAGAACTGCGCGTTCAAATCGGTGAAGAAGGATACAAAACGGTGAAAGCCAATTATTCGGTCGAAGCCAATCGAAATAACTACCTGAAATTTGTGAATTCATGAAACTACTTTTTGCAACAGCGAACGTAAATAAGGCGAAGGAGATCGCAGCACTTTTGCCATCATCGTATGAGTTATTGACACTTCGCGATATCGACTTGAAAGAAGACATTCCAGAAACGCAAAATACCTTGGAAGGCAATGCAAAGCAAAAGTCGGAATA
>JBFHGY010000113.1:0-7735 GCA_041582905.1 Crocinitomicaceae bacterium
GATTTCGAAAGAAAACCTCTATTTTAGCAAATCATTATTGGGGCTATCATACCACTATGTTCAAATCTGCATTCATTTCTTTTGTAATAGTATTCCTGCTATTTACGGCGTGTGATTCTAAATCTGTCGGTACGGTTCCGTCCGAGGCACCAAAAGATATTCAATTAGCGAAAGGTGACGCAAGCTCGATTTCTCTGGGTACAAGTCAATTTGTTGAAGGAAAGATAATTCCAAAAGAAGAAATTCAAGTAACTACTCGGGAAGTGACAACCGAAAAGACCTTTAGAGAGCCACAACTGGAATCTCGGCAGTTTGAAAAAAACAAAATTATCGCGCTGGGAAAGGCAAAGAAAATCAGTTACGGTCGTGGTAATTTCCCGTCAATTTCTACTCATAAACTCGGAAAACCTGAAATTAGCTATAAAGAACCTGAAACGCTTCCTGCCCTCCCTTTTCAAGATGAGATTCACGAAAAATTGAGTTACAAGACGTTGGGGCTTTCACAAGGATTAAAGTCTGCGTTCGTCTCTTCCATTTTTCAGGATAGTAGAGGGTATTTTTGGTTTGGGAGTCGTCGTGGTTTAACTCGATACAACAATTATTCTTTTCAATATTATCCGTTTGCCGAAGCAAATCAACATAGAGGAATAGGTGCCATAACGGAGGATTTGGAGGGGAACCTCTGGATGACATTTGGATTGTATGGAGGACTCGTGAAGTTCGATGGGCATCGTTTTTATGAATACAAAGAAGGAGCGGGATTAAGTCTGGGCGAACAGTATCTAGGAATAGTTCACACCGATAAAAAGGGAAATATATGGCTGAAATCAGATACCCAGATCATTCGCTTTGATGGAGAAACGTTTACATGTTTTCCTTACCAGTTTCAAAATTTGAAGAACCTCAATGTTATTATTAAAGAAACGAAAAACGGTCAATTTTGGTTGAGTGCGCTGGGCGGTCTTTGCTTCCTTGAAGGGGATGAAATGAAATACTACGCGATTGAGGAACGTTCTGAAAATAATTTATGTCACCCTGTAGTAGAAAATGAAGATGGACTGATTATCACTACAGGTAGCGGAATAACCGTGCTGAAACAGGATTCTCTGCATATCTACCCGGCAAAATTTATGTCCAACTATTCTGTAAGAGACGCACACAGTTTTAATCATGGTTTTGTGTTGGCCACGGAAGAAAGGAAAATGGCGTTATGTTCTATAAATGATCGTTTTTTAACGGTTACCTCCGATGAAACCCCAGTATTTTCTTCTGCGCACCCCCATTATATTGATAAATTTGATAATATCTGGTTGAGTTCACTCGGAAGAGGAATTCAGTGCTACACCCCGAAAGGGTTCAAACATTTCAAGTTTGATCAGTTGAGCGAAGTGGGAAATATATCGTCTATATTAGAGGATAGGTCTGGAAATACATGGTTCGGATCACATGGTTTTGGCTTGTATAAATACGATGGTGTAAAGCATACCTATATTGATTTGGTTGAGGGGCGAAAAGATGTATCCATTCGTTCGATGATGCAGGATTCGAATGGGGATATTTGGGCGGGAACCGTTCATTTTGGGGTGTATAAAATCGAGAATGTCGACAGTCCAAACCCTAAGGTTACGCGAGTAAACTGTTTCAATGGACAAGATTTTCATGTTTTTGCTTTGGCGGAAGATGACGATCATGCAATTTGGATTGGCACAAGAATGAGAGGGCTGGTGAAGTATGATGGAAAACAGTTCATTCATTATCCGCTAGGAGAAAAAGAACCTGCCAATATTCGTTCGCTCAAAAAGGACGGTCAAGGAAATTTATGGATTGCACTGGAAAATGGCGGCATAAAAAAGTACGACGGCAAGAATTTTACTTCGTACACAACAAAAGATGGCTTAAGTAGCAATCATGCAGTATCATTGATGCTGAGTAACGATGGAAGTGTTTGGGTAGGAACAAGTGATAAGGGCGTAAATCGGTTTGATGGTCAGAGCTTCACGACTGTCACGACAGAGGATGGCTTGTCTAGTAATGCTATTTGGACGATCACTGAAGATGCCCAAAAAAACATTTGGCTTGGTGCCGATAAATGCCTCGACGTCCTCATCAAAGACACAAAAAACGATGGGAATTACAGAATTCGAACCTACTGTGATTTAGATGGACTCAAAGGAGCTGAATTCTATGCGAACTCGGGAATTATCGATCGAAACAATCAATTGTGGTGGGGAACTGACCACATGGCATTGAAGCTCTCGAACCCTGCTCATATTTTGAGCAACGCCCCGTTAAAAGTTACCTTGGACGATCTGAATATAGTAAATACTGAGCTTGACTTTAAATCACTTCAAGATACGATTCGGGCGAACAAGCACTGGTACACTCGAGGAGGAGATCAAGCTGATTTGGCAACAATAGATTTTGCGGGTGTTTCTCCTTTTGTCAATTGCCCTGAGGAGCTTTCCCTTCCTCCAGAAATTAACGATCTTCAGTTTGTTTATTCTGCCAGTGGTGCTAGATCTTCCACAAAGTTGAAGTTCAGTTATTTCATGGAAGGTATGGATAAAGGGTGGAGCATTCCTTCGACCGACAACACGATTAATTACCGTGGTCTTCCCGCAGGAACTTATACCATACACGCGAAAGTTTCGGAAATAAACGGGATTTGGAGCGCCCCTCATTCGTACACATTCACCGTTCTGCCTTACTGGTGGGCAACTTGGTGGGCATACATAATTTGGTGGATTTTAGGTGTTGTCTTGATTTGGGTAATAAGCAAAATGCTGAATGTTAGGAGGAAAGAGAAGGCGGACGCAGAGCACATCAAAGAAATGGATGCTGTAAAAGGGCAGCTTTATACAAACATTACGCACGAGTTCAGAACTCCACTCACCTTGATCATTGGTATGAATGAACAGATTGAAGGTCATCAAAAAGAGCGAGCGATTATTCGTCGAAATAGTGAAAAACTGCTCTTGCAGATCAATCAATTATTGGATGCATCAAAATTAGGTTCGGGAAGTATGAGTCTCGATCTTATTCAATATGACATCGTAGCGTACATTCAGTTTTTGACAGAGTCCTTTTACGCTTTGGCACTCGACAAAGGAATTAAATTCACGTTTTATGCTGAGGTAGATGAGCTGTACATGGATTACGACGAGCAGAAAATTCAGGACATTGTGTACAATCTTTTATCGAATGCGATAAAATTTACCCCGGAAGGAGGAACGGTCATTTGTCATTTGTCTGAGGTGAAGGAAAAAAATCAGCGTGCTTTTCAATTGAAAGTCAAAGATTCGGGAGTGGGAATTCCAGAAAGCGAACAGACCAAAATATTTGATCAGTTTTATCAAGCTGATAACGCGCAAAAAGGACATAAGACGGGGTCGGGAATTGGTTTGGCGTTGACTAAGAGTTTGGTAGAGTTAATGGGAGGAAGTATCACTGTGGACAGTGCCGTGAATGAAGGAGCATCGTTCGTACTAACCCTTCCGATTCGTACGAATTGTTCGAAAAAAGGGAGTGGTGATTTCAACCGTCCGATAGGATGGGGAGCAGGAAAAACGACGGAAAGTGATATCGAATCTGCAATGAAAAAAGACGATCCCAATGCACTGAATTTATTAATCATTGAGGATAACATTGAAATCGCACAATATTTAGAAAGTGTTTTCAAATCAACGTACAACACACACATTGCCCAAAACGGAAAAGAGGGTATTTCCATAGCATTTGACATTGTTCCAGATGCAATTATTAGTGATGTTGCCATGCCTGAAATGGATGGATACGAAGTCTGTGAAACGCTAAAACAAGACGAGCGAACGAGTCACATACCGATTGTTCTGCTGACCGCGAAAACGGCTCAGGAAGAAAAAATGAGCGGACTCAAAGCAGGAGCTGACCTCTACATCACAAAGCCTTTTTACCAAGATGAGCTAAAGGTGAGTCTTCAAAAACTGATCAGTATCCGACAGAAATTACAAATGTATTACTCCGCTTTAGGATCAGAAAACAAGGAAGAAACGGAGCTTTTAGAAACAAAATTCAGTCCTGTTGAGGAAGCGTTTCTTGAAAAGTTAAATTCAATCATAGAAGCGAACCTTACCGATTCCGATTTTGGGATTCCGGAACTGTCAGAAATGGCGGGATTAAGTCAAATGCAGGTGTATCGAAAACTGAAAGCCTTAACAGACAAAACGCCTTCACAATTTATTCGTTCCTATCGATTAAATAAAGGGTTAAAATTGCTCCAAACGAGTGATTTGAACATCTCTGAAATTGCCTACGAAGTCGGTTTTTCCAATCCGAACTACTTTTCTCGAACATTTCATAAAGAATTTGGGAACCCTCCAGGGTACTTTAGAAAGTAGTTGAAAAACAATCTTTTAGCACTTATCTAGCACCTTCTTTTGTAAGATGTGTGCAGTAAAATTCCTCTTGTTGTAAGATAAATCCACGCATCTGTAAAATAGCTACAGGCGAACAGTTTTTACACTCCTCATATTTGTGTCAGCAACGAATCAAACAAGTTGTTTTACGGATATGAGTCGCATTCTTTTCACCTATACGCTTCTACTAATTAGCTTCTGCTTATGCTCGTCAGGTACGGTTAAGTTGGACACTGTTGAGACGGTTAAAATTTATACGGCTGGAACGAATACAAACGATCGAATTAAAATTGTTGAGGGAGGATATGGAATCTCTGATGTGTTCTTTTTTAGAAGTACGGATACGTGTTGGGTGAAAGCAAATATTCTTTCGATTGATACCATTCAGGAATACCTCATGGTAGAACTCATGGGTACGAATGAAATATTCGAGTTGTTCATTGAATGGAATAATGACAAAATGACCGCAGTTGATTCGGAAAAAAGAAAAGTAATCTATTGGCGCATTTGAAGCCACTTAAATATCAAAACCGATCAAAAACAAGAAAAATGAAAAAAGCAACAGGAATTAAATTCGCAGCATTATTGATGTTGTTCATGGGGATAGCACTATTCAACAACTCGAATGCACAAACAACTTCATGGACGTTTGATGCAGCTGACAATTCAGGGTATATGGTTCAGGTTAAAACAACAGGAAGAGACCATGCCGTATCCTCAGTGAATCTCGGGAAAAAGGGAGATGCGAATTGGACAAAGACAGAAGTTCAACACATCGACGAATACGACACATATATCCGCGTAAAATCGTTGGGTTCAGGAAGAGTATATGAATTAGAATTTAGTTGGTATGATGACAAATTAGTTATGATCATGCCAGAAGGAACTAAACGAACGTATTGGTTGAGAAAATCTTAATCACCTTAAATACTAACGCCAATCTACTAGCCAATAGTGGAGGAAGAAAATCACAAATCATAAATCATAAAATCACAGAAAATGAAAAAAGCAACAGGAATTAAATTCACAGCACTATTGATGTTATTCATGGGAATAACACTGTTCAACAACTCAAATGCACAGGTTACTTCATGGAAGTTTGATGCAGCGGACAACTCTGGCTATATGATCCAAGTGAAAACAACTGGTAGAGATCATGAAGTATCTGAAGTCAACCTCGGAAAAAAAGGTGATGCAGCCTGGACGAAAACGGAGGTTCAGCATATCGACGCTTACGACACTTATATTCGTGTAAAATCGTTGGGTTCAGGAAGAGTATATGAATTGGAGTTTGATTGGTACTCGGGAAAGGTAATAATGACGAAGCCTGAAGGGACAAAGGTGACGTATTGGTTGAGAGAGTCTTAATTGGAGTCTCGGGAGAAAGGGATCTGTTTCCCTTTCTCTTATTCATTGAAGTTTTCGCTACAACCGTGCCTATGAGTACCGAAGGTAATTGCCTCGTAACCCTACACAATGCCGATTGTTTCCTAAACTTTCAAAGTCGATTAACCGCACTCCCAAATGGTGAAATTGCCACAGTTTCAGTAGTACCATTCAGCACACAAGCTGAAATTGTTCGTTTGAAATCAAAGAATACCCCTGACCCTTACTGCAATGTCTCCGAACTCTATTAAAACGAGCACTCCCAAAACTCCAATTCGTAGGAGGAAACACTCAAGATCACATTAAAAGGTACAAAGTACATGACCTTGGAATTGAGCAACAAGTACATACGAAACACAATTATTTTTTTTACAATGAAGCGGCTTAACAGTATGAGATCCAATGAAAAGAAAAGAGTATTATTTATTTTAGGTTTACTATACATCATAAGCTTTTCCTTGCCAGTTATTTATTCAATTCACGATGTACTCTTAGGGTTTCATTGTGCAGTATGGGGTATAATTCGGCTTATAGTGAACTTGAGTGAAGGAAATGCGCGAGGAATTATTCTCGATGCGCTACTTATTCTACCGAACATTCTGCTCATTCTTGCCGTTCTCTTTCGAAAAAGATTCCGTCCATGGCTGAAATACCTTTTCTTTTTCATTACGCTAATATCAGCTGGTTCATGGATTTTCACTTTTAGAATTTACCTTCAGTTAGATGACGATAGCGTATTGCAAATGGGATACTGGCTATGGTTTTTTTCCATTACATCTTACATGTTCGTTGTTGCAACACCGACGAAAAAATAACGATCTGCAAATATCAATTCAACGCTTAAAAAACATTCATCATGCGCATATTCCTGTCTTTCGTTTTGTTAATGGTAACGTCATTCTCATTCTCTCAATGTTACAATTGCAACTACGATCGTTCCGATCAAAACCGTACACGTGGCCCTAAAAGAGCTTTCAAAAAGGACTTCCCAGATTTGAAAAAGGTCAAGTGGTATTCCTGCTCTGATATCGATTACGGTGTTCGCGATTATAGCGATTCGACAATCACATACATTTATTCCAAGGAGAAAGAATTCCTGGGGAAAGAAACACGTTACTACAATCTCGTAACGAAATACCTCACGGAATTCGAGTATCAACAAGCAGAATCTGAGGAATTGGAAAACGTAGAAACGACTCGTGTAAAATGCCTTAGTCCAAATGTTTTGCCTAAAGCAATCTGGCCAGAAGTAGCTGAAATCTATCAGGTTGAAGACTTGGATACGCTTAACAAAGTCGATGGGCTACCATTTTGGGTGTGCGACATTTACAAAGTAGAAGTCCCTGAAACTCATGTCTTGGCGAAACAAGAGGGGAAAACTACTTTTTATGTGGTGAATATGGATTTCCAATTCCATATTTTTTCTGAGTCCGAAGAATTGGATCACCTGAGCTTTTTGATTGAATACCATCCTCAATTTTACCTTGAACTTGAAGAATTATTGGTCGACTAAACAGCCACGATTTCCATTAATCGTCCTATCGAAAAGTGTAAACAAATTTTCGTACATCTCGATCATTGATAGAAGAACTCAGGTAATTGGTTTCTAGGGCTTCCACCAAGCCTTTTTCGTTGTATGAAGCCGTTCGCACTAAGTATGGATTTGTTTCAGAGGTATTCGAATGATATTCCAATCGTTTAGAAACCATCTTTCCGCTTTTGTCATAGGTGTAAAAAACCTTCGATTGGCACTTTTCCGAGCGTAATTTCCCGAGGCACTTGTTGTGGTAGATCGTCGAGTCAATTAGACCTGATGTGCGAGAATAGAAGATGTCCAACATAAAAGAAGAATCTCGTACTCCATAAGCTCGATGATGCGTTGGCGTTATTTCAACCGTGTCACCAACAGCACTAATGGTGGCGTTGTAGTCCCGTTCATCAAATTCAACCGCATA
>JBFHGY010000114.1:0-7705 GCA_041582905.1 Crocinitomicaceae bacterium
CGATCGACCACCATTTGGTTTTCGAACTGAGTATGGTAGAAATCTACCGTAATAGATCCAGCCTTCTTCCACAATTTGAAACGCTGGATGACACTTCCTCCGACGTTCCACGAAATTTCAGGCGTTACCGTATCTGGTGCAACCCATGAACGTCCCGTTGCCAGTAAGGAAATGTTATCGATCATGTAATTCGGTACACGCCATCCCTTTCCAACTGTTCCACGGAGGTCCAAGTATTCTGTTGCCGCATATTTCAAATGTAAACGCGGTGCATATTGAAACCCGTAAATGTTATGGTAATCACCTCGAACACCTGCTACAGCCGATATTCGTGCTCCTGAATACGTGTATTCACCAAAAACACCCGGAACAATTTCCAATCGATCATCGTTGAGTGTATCCATTTGCTGTTGCAAATCACTGTAAACACCACTCACTCCCAACTTGTATTTATGAGTCGAGTTGTTGATGATGCCATCATAAATCGCGTTGATGTATCCACGTTTTTCCGTTCCCGTAAACTTCCGATTTCCAAACTGTGCGTTTACCGTTTGATATTTTGCATTGTACACAACACCAATCGAATGCAGAGGCTTTTTCAAGAAAAAACCTGTTTTTGCGAAAGCATCAAAGTGCTTTGAATCGATCAGGACACCATAAGCTTGAGCAAAGTTTGACCCTTCGAAGCTCGTTTGTCCACCCACACGCTGATCCCAGTATGCGTTGAATCCTAGCTTTGCTTCCATCTTATCGCCTTCGTAACTGTATCTATTAAAAACTGCCAGATTCGATCCATTTGGAATGTCTCTAAACCCGTCCTTGTTCTCATCCACTTTTAGAGGCACAACGGATGCATGAGCAAACCATCCACTGGTCCATTTCTCACTCAAACGAAAACCTGAATTGAAATTGAGTTCCGATCGACCGAAACGATTTACATACCCATTGAGGTACAATCGCTCCATGGTCTCTGCTTTTTTCAACTCAATATTGACTAATCCAGCCATGGATTCGTAGCCATTTACGACGTTTCCTGTTCCTTTGGTGATTTGAATCGATTCTACCCAAGTTCCGGGCATGGAATTCAGTCCGAATGAACTTTCGAGTCCGCGCAAAGACGGTGTATTTTCGAACTGAATTTGGGTGTAGACTCCATCCAATCCCATCATCTGGATTTTCTTCGCTCCTGAAACAGCATCCGTGATATTGACATCGACTGATGCGTTTGTCTCGAAGGATTCCGACAAATTACAACACGCTGCTTTTTTTAATTCTCCCGAAGAGATGTTTTCTACGTGTAACACTTTCATTCGAAGAATAGAATGATCGGATCTTTTTGCTTTGATGATTGTTTCGGGTAGCAGTTGATCCGAAAACAAGGTAATTTGAATACCAGCAAAGCGATCTTGTTTAGTCACGACTACTGTATCATTGACAAAACCGAGGGCCGACACCACCATTGTATCAGGAAGATTTTTAGGGAGAATCACTTCGAACGTCCCATCTTCCTCCGTGTAGGCACCCTCTCTCGATCCTAGCAAACGCACTTTTGCGTTGTAGATCGGTTTCTTTTGAGCAGGATCAGCCGAATAACTGAATACCACTCCTTTTAATTGAGCTTTTGCTCCTGATAGGCACGCAAAAAATGCTATACCTAAAACTATATATTTCATAATTTATTGAATCTTTTGCGGTGTTTGACACACCAAAAAACACTGTAACACTAATTACAACTCTATCGATTAGAGCTGGAAATGCATAACAGAATCATAAGATCCAAACCTGAGATAAACTGCGAGTGACACTCCGTTTTTTGGGCGGTGGCTTCGCGTAATTGTGAACGATGAAGAGTTCTTCAGTCATTCCGATGTGCTCAGACCAAACTGGCTCAACAGAACACGTTAAGGGAACGAAAGGTGCGGTTACTTTTTGGAAGAAGTCGAGTTTCAGTTTGATCAGTTTGACCTCATCATCACAACAATCATCATCTTCCTTTTGCTCATCGATGGAACAACAAATGGGTTCATCCTGATGTGCATCATCACAGTGCTCCTCTTCACCTACTGGAGCGAAATACGAAACAAAGGTTCCATCTTCCTCACAAGTATGGAGGAATACGCTTACCCCAACGCTCCCAAATAACAGGAACAAAGCAGAAAAGAGTACGATTATGCCTTTTGTTTTTCGCATTAATTCAAAGATACGGGAAGTATTTCGAACTATTCAGTCAAAATATGGACTATTCTTGAAATGTTTCGACTAATTTTGTGGTATAAAAGCAATATTATGAAAGTACCAGTTACCATCTACGCCGAAATGACACCGAATCCTTCCACTATGAAATTCGTTGCGAATAAGCACTTATTGGGGATTGGTGATTCAGCCGAATTTCAATCAGGAGCATCTGCGAAAGGATACTCGCCTTTGGCTGAAGAATTATTCAAATTGCCCTTTGTTGATGGTGTTTTTATTGCATCCAACTTTGTGACGATTACCAAAACAGACAACCTTTCTTGGGATTTCATTACGATGGAATTGCGTGAGTTCATTCGTGAGTGGATTGCTGACGGAAAAGACGTTTTGGTGATGATGCCACCGAAAGATGCTCAACCTGTTGCATCCGAGGAATCCAACGAAGCTCCGAAAAAGGTATTTGCCCCTTCAGAATACGATGATGCTATTTCTGATCTATTGGATGAATATGTTCGTCCTGCTGTTGCCAACGACGGAGGCGCGATCGATTTCCGTGGATTTGAAGACGGTGTCGTTACCGTTACTTTGAAAGGTTCTTGTTCTGGATGTCCATCGAGTACAGCTACGTTGAAAGGTGGAATTGAGCAGTTATTGAAACAACATTTACCAGAGGTAAAGGAAGTTGTGGCTGAGAATGGGTGATTTGTTTCGTTAGAAAAGCTCTAAACGAGTGGATAAAATATTCACCCACTCGTTTCAAGCATTTGTTGAACAATACCTAGAAGAAATCGATGACATTACTTCTAATTCCAATATTCTATCAACTTAGTTAGGTCCCTCGCAGTTTTCTACATTGATGTATAACTCTCCGCCTAGCTCGACTTCTAACTCACCCAGAATTTCCACTCGTTGTCCTCCGATAAAGAAAATATCTGCTCCTGGCTGAATCAACACAGTACTTCCTGCTCCTGTTGACAAGATGTTATTTACCTGTTCAGCTTCCGCATCACCGTTGACATAGGTAGTTGACGGAAGAGACAGGTCGTAGGGAAGGTTACAGTTTGGTGTAATGTTGAGTGCACATCGAATCTGGTGCGTATACGCCGTTAGTTGATAGTTTCCATTTGCATCTGCCGTAAAAAAATAATAGAAAGCACCTCCCCCATGCCCCGTATTACAATGAAAATAGTCACCACATTCATATCCATCAATAATAAATGCATGCCCAGTACCAGGACCATAACCTGCGGCCAAAGCTGGATGTTCTGCATCCAATGATGCTCTTAACGCGTTTTTGAATGCCGTCATACCATTGGTTGACACCACATAATCTGAGGAGGAGAAACTGTAATTAAAGTGATTTACCATTTCGTTTCCCCAAGTAGCTGGACTACCTCCAGTCCCTACCCCAAACCAACTCATTCCTACCGAAATGCCTGCATCCAAAACTAGTTTTCCTATTTCAGAATTCTCTGGAGCCTCGTTAATGTTATTGGCATTTTCAAAACAATATGGATAAAACTGCATCCAAGCCTCAGCGTCCAGCCAGTACGGGGCTCCATTTGCATCAACACCATCCGCAGGAAATCCATCCGCAGGCCCATGATTTTGTGTTTGATAAGGCATTAAATCATAATCGTACGTCCTATCATCGAAATTAGATGATATTGTCTGGCCTGATGCATACCCTCCTGAAATTGAGTAACTGTGACTGCCACTACCGCTGAACGGGTGTCGGTAGAAACGCATTAACTGTGCCATGGCAATAGGAACGCAATTATTTCTGTTTTTATCCCAACTATTGGCTCCCTGAATTGCATTCAATTCATCCAAACACTCCAAATGAGGAGACCATCCTGCCCAACGAGAAGTGTTGTAATGATTTAACAAAGATGGATACATTGATGAGCCACCTGAGCAACTATATGTCCCATTCATCAACTGATACCATTCTTCAGCAATTGAAGCATCCATCGGGGTATTGGTTGCGATATGAATATTGATCGCATCATTATAGGAATTCAAAAAATCGTCAATTGCATAGGTAATTTCACCAGTGTTCATTGTGCTTTTCGTACTGTACGAAAGTATAGGTTTTACTAACTTAGTCGTTGGTACAATAACGAATGCGCCTGACTTAAAATTAACAATATAAAATGTTGGCGTTTCGCCTATTTCTAATGTTGTATTAGAGATAACTATTGGATCCGAATACGTTTGAGAATTATCGATTGCTAGCAACCAATTCTTTCCAACCGCAATCGCATCCGCTTCAGTAACCGACTGACTATTTGCTACAAATGTCATCAGTATGATTAAAGGAATACTTATTAAATAACGCATATCTATTCTACTTTGTAACAACGAACTTTTTGGATAAAACTACTTCTGCTTCGGACACGATTGAGTAGATATAAATTCCGGATTTCATCGAATCCGCAGAAACCTTTACTTCTTTTCGTTGGCCTGCTTCGATGGCAGATGACCAAACTGTTTCCCCATGAACATTTGTTACAACGAGTTGTGCTTGTTTCATTTCTTCAGGAATACTGTATTCAATGATCGTCTCAGAACTGAATGGATTCGGTTTATTTTGCTTCAAAATGATTTGATTCGAACTCGCTCTTTCAGCACCATTTGCTTGAGCATTTTCAAGGTTAACCAGCTTAGTTTTGAGTTCTTCAATCTGAGCTTGCTGATCTTTCATCGCTTCCACTAACAATGCTGTCAATGTATGGTATTCCAAAGCTTTATATCCATTTGAGGTCTCATGTACAATTTCTGGAATTACCGCTTCCACCTCCTGAGCGATAAAGCCAATTTGATTACCTTTTGGTAAGCCCTCTGTTAAATTTATTTTCTGATCCCCTTCTTCGCGAAATACGTCCTGTTTCCATGTATATGTAACACCCTGCAACTGCAATATCTTCTCTAAACTATTAGCTAGTGGACTTACATTTTCTTTCAATTTCTTATCGGAAAAGTACCCCCCTCCGGCTAAAGCGGAATATCCCGAAACAGATAAACCTCCGTATACTGTTATCTTTTTATTCGAATTTCCATTGGAAAACCCAGGAGCAAAAATGAGTTCATTTGAACCATTATCGATTATCAGGTGATTAATCCCGTTTCCATTTTGCGTTGTAAACCGTATCTGGGCACCCCAACCAGATGCCGTGTTGTTCGGATTCATCACTTCAAGTGTACTCTTTAAACTAGCCGATCCATTAATGGACAACTTGGTTGAGGCATATGGATAAGGACTATTACCTCCCCCAACTGTTACATTACCCGATGGTAAAACTTTTAACTGTGCAGATGCCTGAAAAGACAGGGCAATCAAAAATACCGAAATTGTGGTCTTAAAAACTTTCATTGTTTTCCTTTTAAGTGTTAGTTATTACCACAATTCTATTAAAAAAATCACCTTCTACTTCTTACAGCTTGTAAAACAATATTTTAACTGTGCAAAATCTATTTTTACTCTTTAGAGTTGTTTAACAACTCTAGCTTCTTCCTAAGAAATAAAAAGTTTACCCCATAAAAAAGGGGACACATTTTAAGTGCCCCCCATTAATCATTGTTGCATTTCTCTCAACATCTTACAACCACTCAAACTGAGCGTCGAGATCTTCTTTCTTGATCCATTTCCCCATTCGTTCGAGGAGTAATGCTTTCAATTCATCTTCTTTGAAGACATCTTTGCTTTTCCCTTGGGGAGTCATTGTTTCTTCGGAAGGTTCCATTGCTTCCACGCGTTTTGCGAAATAAACGATACTTCCTTCTTCATTGGCAAAACCGAGAATGGCGCCAGGAAGACCGTCGAATCCTTCAGGACCAATCGCTGGGACGATGTCTGACGTAAACCATGCATACAAACGAGTGGTGTCATTTATTTCAAGCACAGATTTACGACACATGTATCCAGCAATTCGTCGTCTGCTGTCCGTTACCTTCCATACACGTTGTTTGACCGTATCCTTAATTGTCATTGGTGTTCCCATCATGACCATCTCTACCGTTCTCTCGTTCTCTGCGAGGTTTTTGTAGGTTGAGTTTTGTGGTGTCAACATTTTCATCATTCCGCGCTCCATCTCATCACCTTCGATGGGAAGAAATGCCGATCTATTTTCATCGAAATACAGAGCAAAGCTGTCCACATTCCACGTGATATCATCGTTCAGCATAGGAGCTACTCGCGGATTATCCTTGAACATCTTTTTCAAGTTCATCTTTCTATAAAAGACGATCTTTCCCGATGTCATTTGAGCAAATGAAGTTGCAGTCATTAACACAACAACCGCAGCTGCCACGTATTTTTTAATGCCATTTGAAATCATCTTCTGTTGTTTTACGGTTGTTAAATCTTAATGTCGCTTTCAATAGGAAATATCTTGAAATGATCGTTGTTCGGTAATCTGTCACGATGTTTCCATTAATTTCTCTTCGTGCGTTGATGTTCTGGTTCAAGATGTCGTTTCCAACAATCGAGATCATCAAGTTTTGTGTTTTGAGGAATTTCTTACTGATTTCAGCGTTCAATACAAAGAAGTCTGTATCGAAGAATCCGTCTCCTGGTTGGGTATTTCTCGTATACGTTGCGTCTGTACCAATTCCCCATCCGTTTGGCAATCGCCAGTTCACATATCCACTGTAATTCTCGATCGAGTATGGTGTTTCTGTTCCATTCAATGAACTCACTGCGTTATTGAATGAGTAGCGACCGTTCACTCCGAACTCCAATGAATCTCCAAAGAGTCTGAAATCAATGTTCAAACCTGGTGTGATTCCGTAGTTGTTTGTTGTATTTTCTGCACCCAAGACGATGTTCGTGTAGCGGTTGTACGATGCATTTAATTCAGGGCGGAATTCAATTTTACGATTCAAAATAGGGAATCCGGCTCCACTGTATAAGAATGCATTTCCGTTTCCATCAACGTTGATTGTTTTGGAAACCGTTCTACCAAAAGCATCATAATTTACTTCTGTCGAGAAGGCGTCATTTGTCACGCTTCCGTAAACCCCTGCATATACATATCGACCTGTTAATGCACTCCAGTTGTTGAACTGAATATTGAGGCTATGCACATAGTTTGGTTTCAAATCTGGGTTTCCTTCTTGAATTCTGTTTGGATTCGTGTTATCGGGAACCGGCTGTAAATCGTTGATTGAAGGTTGATCTGAGCTTGTTCGATAATTGAAGTTGAAACGTCTTCCCATCGTTGGTTTGTAGGTATATCGGAACTGAGGCAACACGTTGTTGATATTCTGGTTGATCGTATTGTTCGAAATACGGTTTACGTTATCAATATTAATGTTTCGCGCCTTCACCATTCCTCGAACAATGTGTTTACTCGTTTCGTAAATCAATCCAACTCCTAATCGGTGCTGCTGGCGTGTGTTATCGAAGATATTCGAGAAAGTCGAGTTCGTATCCGTGAACATTCCTGTTGAAATGTTTCGATCCAATGTCACTCGATCTTGATTACTAAATCCGTATTGGTACAAGTAC